>NZ_JBOBDQ010000001.1:0-198351 GCF_050586565.1 Pseudomonas sp. WC1 | reverse complement strand
GGCGAGAGCGGATCAGTCGACGATCGCCGCCCGCCCCACGCCCCGCGGGTCGCTGGCCGCCTCCACAGTCCCGCCAGCCTTGTCCCAATAAAGCACCTGCTGATTGCCGTACTGACGCCCGACATCCTTCAACCGATACCCGCGCCCTTCAAGCTCGGCCTTCTGCCGCGCACTGAACGTGCCCGGCTCATGTTCCACCACATCCGGCAGGTACTGATGGTGATAGCGCGGTGTCGCCGGCCACTCGGCCACCGGCCGGCCCTCCAGGAACCCCAGCACCGACAGCAGCACCATGCTGGGTATGCGGCTGCCGCCCGGAGTGCCAAAGGTGGCGAACTGGCTGGGGCTTTCGATGAAGGTCGGGCTCATGCTCGACAGGGGACGCTTGCCCGCCGCCACCGCATTGGCCTGGCTGCCGGCCAGGCCATAGCTGTTGCTGCCGCCAGGGTCGGCGGCGAAATCGTCCATCTCGTTGTTCAGCACCACACCAGTCCCAGGCACGCTGAACGCCGCGCCAAATGGCAGGTTGACCGACAGCGTGGCGGACACGGCGTTGCCGTTACCATCGATCACCGCGAAATGAGTGGTGTGGTCGCCTTCTCGCCAGGCCGGTGAGGGCGGCAGCGCGGTGCTGGGGGTGGCCTGGTGCACATCGATACTGTCGGCCAGCCCAGTCAGGTACTGGCGCGCCAGTAGCCGGTTGATCGGGTTGCTCACATAGTCCGGGTCGCCGAGCAGGCCGCGGTCGCGGTAGGCGCGGCGCAGCACTTCGATCACATAGTGGCTGCGTTGCACGGGCTCGGCGCTCTGCCAGGGCAGGCGCTGGAGCATGGCCAGGCTTTGTGCCAAGGCCACGCCGCCGGCCGAAGGCGGCGGGCTGCTGATCAGTTCACGCTGGTCGGCCAGTGGATAACGCAGCGGTTCACGCCACGCCGTACGGTAGCCGGCGAGGTCGTCGAGGGTCCAGATACCGCCGCCCTGGCGCACGCCTTCGACCAGGCGGCGGGCCATCGGGCCACGGTAGAAACCGTCGCGGCCCTGCTCGGCCATGGCTTGCAGGGTGGCGGCCAGTTCGGGTTGGCGGATCAGCGTGCCCAGGGCTGGCACGTCGTGGTCACTGAGGAACAGCCGTGCGCTTTCGGCATCGTCGCGCAGGGCGCTCAGGCGCATGGTGGCGCGATCGCGATAGATACGGTCGACGGCGAAGCCCTGGTTGGCCAGGCGGATGGCCGGGGCCAAGCTGTCCTTGAGCGGTAGCTTGCCATGGGTGCTGGCGAGGTCGGCCAGGGCCTGGGGCAGGCCGGGGATCGCGGCGGCCAGCGGCCCGTTGATCGACAGGCCGGGCTGCACCTTGCCGTCCTTGAGGTACATGTCCGCCCTGGCCGCGGCCGGGGCGCGTTCGCGCGCATCGAGGAAGGTATACCGGGGCGTGACGCCGCTCTCGCGCAGGAGGAAGAAACCACCGCCACCCAGGCCCGAGCCATAGGGCTCGACCACGGCCAGCGTGGCGCTGATGGCCACGGCGGCGTCGAAGGCGTTGCCGCCTTGTTGCAGGATCTGTCGCGCCGCCGAGGTCGCCTCGCTGTGCGGGCTGGCGATGGCTGAACGCCCGGGGCCTTGCGCCTGGGCGGCGCAGGCCAGCAGGGCCAGGCAGGCGCCGAGGGCTGCGCGCTGTAACGCCGCGACGAACGGCATCAGGCCTTGCCGGTGATCCGGCGGTACTTGGCCATCAGCTCGTCTTCGGTTTCCGGGTGGGCTTCATCCAGGGGGATGCAGTCTACCGGGCAAACCTGCTGGCACTGTGGCTCGTCGTAGTGGCCCACGCACTGGGTGCACAGGTTCGGGTCGATCACGTAGATCTCTTCGCCTTGCGAGATGGCGGCGTTCGGGCACTCGGGTTCGCAGACGTCGCAGTTGATGCAATCGTCGGTGATGATCAGGGACATGGGGACTCCGGCCTGGGCATCGGGCCCGGGCATGTTTCAAAGCGATGGGCGCAATTGTGCCGGATTCGCGCCCGCAGTGCACGCGGGCGCGACGTCGTGACCGCGAGGGTTACTTGCGGAAGCGCTCGGTCAGCGCGTCGGCCACGGCCGGGTGCACAAATTTGCTGATATCACCGCCCAACGCGGCGATTTCCCGAACCAACGTCGAGGAAATGAACGAATAGCGCTCCGACGGCGTGAGGAACAGGCTCTCGACGTCCGGCGCGAGCTGGCGGTTCATGTTGGCCAACTGGAACTCGTATTCGAAGTCGGACACGGCACGCAGGCCGCGCAGGAATACGTTGGCGCCTTTTTCCTTGGCGAAATGCGCCAGCAGGGAGGAGAAGCCGATGACTTCGACATTGGGCAGGTGCTTGGTGACCTCGCGGGCCAGTTCGACCCGCTGTTCCAGGGGGAACAGCGGGTTTTTCTTCGGGCTGGCCGCCACGGCGATGATCACATGGTCGAACAGGCGCGAGGCGCGCTCGACCAGGTCTCCATGGCCTTTGGTAATGGGGTCGAAAGTACCCGGGTACAACACTCGGTTCATCGCGTCATCCTGGCTGGAGTGCGTTGGGGAGTCGGATGGTAGCGCAGCGATTGCGCCCGGCCAAGTCGTGAGGCCGGCTGATGGCACTATAGACAGCGTGGCTATTGGCTGTCATGCGCCACGTGCCAGGCGGCCGATCAGCGCATCGCTGAGCAGGGCCGTCAGGGCGTACACCGACAGCTGCGGGTTGGCGCCAATGCTGGTGGGGAACAGCGAACCGTCGTGGATCGACAGGTTTTCCAGCTGGTGATGCCGGCCCAGGCTGTCGCACACGGCCTGGCGCGGATCCTCCCCCAGGGCGCAGCCGCCCATGACGTGGGCGCTGCCCAGGCGCATGCGCAGCAGTTCCAGGGGCAGGCCGTCGATCAGCGCCTGGGCTTGTGCCGGGTCGCTGACATAGCGAGCATCGCCATGCACCGGCATCACATGGCGGGCACCAGCGGCGAACTGGATCTGCGCCATGCTGTGCCAGGCCCGGCGCAGGCCGTCGCGCAGATAGTCGCTGACGGGGTAGTCCAGCACAGGCGAGCCATCGCCGCGCAGCTCTACCTGGCCGCCGGGGCTGTCGGGGTGGAAGCCGTCGCGCAACAGCGCCAGCATCACATGGGTGTGGGGCAGTTCGGCCATGCGCTGGGCATTGTCCTGGCCATGGCCGCCGAGCAGGGTGCTGGCCAGGGCCGGGTGCAACGGTGGTACTTCGAGTTTGTAGCCCACCGGGCCGGTGACACCGTCCTGCCACTGGAACTGGTCGCTGTAGATCGATTGCGGCGCCCCGTAGTAAGGGTCGATCTTCGCTTCGAACTGTGCTGCGCTGAAGTTGACCAGGTGCAGGAAGGTGCGCTTGCCCAGCCGCTGGTGCGGGTCAGGCGCGTCTGAGCGCAGCAGCAGTGCCGGGCTGTTGATACCGCCGCCGGCAAGTACATAGTGGCGGGCGCGTACGCGAACCTGGCGGCCTGTGGGCTGGATACCCCGGGCGTCCAGGGCCTGGCATTGCAAGTGGTCGATGCGCTGGCCGTCATGATTGAACCGCTCGGCACGGGCCAGGTAGAGCAGCTCGCCGCCGTGCTCCAGGGTAGCCGGGATGCTGGTGACCAGCATCGACTGCTTGGCGTTGACCGGACAGCCCATGCCGCAGTAACCCAGGTTCCAGCAGCCGCGCACGTTGCGCGGAATCACCGCCCAGCGGTGACCAAGCGCCTCGCAGCCGCGACGCAACACGTCGTTGTTGGCATTGGGCGGCATCGCCCAGGGGCTGATGCCCAGATGCTGCTCCATGCGCTCGAACCACGGCTTCAGGGTGTCGTTGTCCAGGCCCTTGACCCCATGCTCGCGAGCCCAGTGTTCCAGGGTCTGTGGCGGTGTGCGAAAGCTCGATGTCCAATTGACCAGGGTAGTGCCGCCCACCGCCCGGCCCTGCAGAATGGTAATGGCGCCGTCTTTGCTCAGACGGCCCAGGCCCTCCTGGTAGAGGTCGGCGTAGGCTTCGTGCTCGAGCAGGTGGAAGTCGCTGCTGGTCTTCAGCGGCCCTTCCTCGATCAGCAGCACCTTCAAGCCAGCGGCGCTGAGCCCTTCTGCGGTGGTGGCGCCGCCTGCGCCGCTGCCGATGACGGCGACGTCGGCAGTGAGGGTCAGGTCCTGTTCCAGGCGTGAGCCATCGTGGGTGATCCAGCCTCTTTCGAGGCCTAGGCGGAATGGGTCGGGGGCGCGCATTTGGCGGTGCTCTTGTCTGGTGTTCAGATCTTTGGTGGGCCGGGGTAGCCGCACGCTGCCCAGGCTTCGGGGCGTTCGTACCAGGCCATCAGCAGCAGTTGCAGCAACGAGGCGTGACCCTGGCGCAGCAGGTTCAACGAGCTGTCGCGCCAGCGTTCGAGGAAACGTTCAACCTCGGCACCGGTGGCATCGGCCCAGCCGCCCCAGACCCCGGTCAGTGGTCCGCGAGTGAGGGACAGGGTGAGCACGTCGAACAATTGCCGGGTCAGCTTGAGCATGGCGGGCGACAGCGCCGCCAGCTTGTGGTCGAGGCTTTGCAGCACAGACGCCGTGGACGCCTGGGTACCGGCCAGCACGACGGGAATCAGTGCCTGCAACAGCGGCAGGTCGTCGTCGCGCAGCGCCTGGTAACCAGCCGACGGCCTCTGCTGGCTACAGCCGATCAGGCTGGTCGCCCCCAGAAACAGGCTGGCGCCCAGGCCGAAGCGCAGCAGGTCGCGGCGCTGCATCAGCGGATGAACAGCTTGTAGACCAGCCGTTGCAAGGCCTTGCCATAGGGCGGGTAGATCACCTTGGCGGCATTGATGCGTTGCTTGGCCAACACGGCCTTGGCCTTGCTGAAGGTCAGGAAACCTTCGTGACCGTGGTAGTGGCCCATACCGGACGGGCCGATGCCGCCAAATGGCAGGTCATCCTGGGCCACATGCAGCAGGGTGTCGTTGAGGCAGACACCGCCGGAGTGGGTGTCGCGCAGTACCCGAGCCTGCTCGCCACGGTCATAGCCGAAGTAGTAGAGCGCCAGGGGGCGAGGTCGCTGGTTGATGTAGGCCAGGGCGTCGCCCAGGCGCTCGTAGGGCACCACGGGTAGCAGGGGGCCGAATATCTCGTCCTGCATCACCTGCATGCTGTCGTTTACGTCCAGCAGCAGGTGAGGGGGCAGCCGGCGACCCTGGCGCGGCTCGTCGGGATAGAGGTCGATCACCTGGGCTCCCTGCTCGCGGGCATCGTCCAGCAACCGGTTCAGGCGGCCAAGCTGGCGCTCGTTGATGATCGCGCTGTAGTCGGGGTTGCCGGTCAGGCGCGGATAGAGGCGGCGCACAGCGCGCTGGTAGGCGTCGGCGAAGGCGCCCAGGCGCTCGCGGGGCACCAGCACGTAATCGGGGGCGACGCAGGTCTGGCCGGCGTTGAGGGTCTTGCCGAAGGCGATGCGTTCGGCGGCGGTGTCCAACGGCACGTCGGCCGAGACGATAGCCGGCGACTTGCCGCCCAGCTCAAGGGTCACTGGCGTGAGGTTTTGCGCGGCGGCCAGCATCACATGGCGGCCGACGCTGGTGGCGCCGGTGAACAGCAGGTGGTCGAAGGGCAGGCGGGCAAAAGCCTGGCCGACTTCCACCTCGCCCAGCACCACGCTCACCAGATCATTGGGGAACACGCGCTCAAGCAGGTTCTTGAGGGCCTGGCCACTGGCCGGGGTCGACTCGCTGAGCTTGAGCATCACCCGGTTGCCGGCGGCCAGGGCGCCGGTCAGTGGGCCGATGGCGAGAAACAGCGGGTAGTTCCACGGCACGATGATCCCCACCACGCCCAGTGGCTGGTATTGCACCCGGGCGCTGGCGGGGTGGAAGGCCAGGCCGACCTTGCGCCGCGATGGACGCATCCAGCGGCCCAGCTGTTTCTCCGCGTCGCGCAGGCCCATGACCGACGGCATCAGTTCGGCGAGCAGGGTTTCGTCACGGCTGCGGCCACTGAAGTCGGCATCGATAGCTGTAATCAGGTGCTCCTGGTCCGCCAGCAGCGCCTCGCGCAGGCTTTTCAACCACTGCCGGCGTTGCGTGGCCGGGGGCATCGGGTTGCCGGAGAACGCCTGTCGTTGAGCGTCGAACGTCGCTTGCAGGTCGAGGTCGGATTGTACGGGGGGAAGTACGGCAGGCGAGGTCATGGCGGCTCCGGGGCTGACGAGTGAGTAGAGCATATACTCTAATTGGTACCATCGTGCACCTTTTTCACTTGATCGGCGGTGCACCCGACGGGCTGGAAGCCGTAAGATGGGCCCGATCCTTACACGCTGGAGACTGGAGCTGAGCATGGCCCCGCGCATGAAGACCCGAGAGCGCATCGTGCAGAGCAGCCTGGAGCTGTTCAACCAGCAGGGCGAGCGTTGCGTCAGCACCAACCACATTGCCGCGCACATGGAAATCTCGCCCGGCAACCTGTACTACCACTTCCCCAACAAGCAGGCGATCATCGCCGTGCTGTTCAATCAGTACGAAGCGCTGGTCGACAGCTTCCTGCGCCCGCCCCAGGGCCGCACCGCCACCGTCGAAGACAAGCGCTTCTACCTCAAGGCGCTGCTGGCGGCGATGTGGAACTACCGCTTCCTGCACCGCGACCTCGAGCACCTGCTCGACAGCGACCCGGAACTGGCGGCCCGCTATCGGCGCTTCTCGCAGCGCTGTCTGCAGCAGGGGCAGGCCATTTACCGCGGCTTTGTCGAGGCCGGCATCCTGAACATGGATGCCGCGCAGGTGGAGTCGCTGACCATCAACGCCTGGATCGTGCTGACTTCCTGGGTGCGTTTTCTCAGCACCACCCGCGAGCATTCCGCGCACCTGGGTGAAGAAGCGTTCAAGCGCGGCGTCTATCAGGTGGTGGTGCTGGAGCTGGGGTATGTCACCCCGACCGCGCGTGCCGCGGTACAGGCGCTGTGCGCTGAGTTCCATGTCCCGTTCAACCAGGCCCTGGAGCATTGATCCGGGGTTTCGAGCCATTCATCAGGAGATTGTCATGCCCCTCGCGCAATTGATCACCCCGCAACAGCTGGCCGAACGCCTGGGCGCGCCCGGCCTGGTGATCCTCGACTGCCGCTTTGCCTTGGAAGATGTCGACTACGGCCAACGCAGCTACGCCGAAGGGCATATTGCCGGGGCGCACTTCGCCGACCTCGAACGCGACCTGAGCGGGCCGGTGCTCAAGGGCAGCACAGGCCGCCACCCGCTGCCCGACCCACAGCGGCTGGTGGAGCGCCTTCGCGAGTGGGGTGTGGACAACGACAGCCAGGTGGTGCTCTACGACGACGGCCCCGGCGCCTTTGCCGCCCGTGCCTGGTGGCTGCTGGCCTGGCTGGGCAAGCGCGACGCGGTGTTCATCCTAGATGGCGGCCTGAAGGCCTGGCACGCCGCTCACCTGCCGCTGAGCCTCGACCCGCCGGTACGGCGCGAAGGCAATTTCAGCGGTGAGTCGGACATGGCGCTGCTGATCGATGCCGCCCACCTGGCCAAGCGCCTGGACGACCCCGCGATGACCTTGATCGACGCGCGCGGCCTGCCGCGCTTCCGTGGCGAGGTCGAGCCGATCGACCCGGTGGCCGGGCATATCCCTGGCGCCCGATGCGCGGCATTCACCGACAACCTTGGCGCGGACGGGCGGTTCCTGCCGGCCGCCCAGCTGAAACAGCGTTTTGCCGAAAAACTGGGCGATCGGGCGCCGGAGGACCTGGTGGCTTATTGCGGCTCTGGCGTGACGGCTTGCCACAACCTGTTTGCCCTGTCGCTGGCGGGTTATCCGCTGGGGCGGTTGTATGCCGGGTCGTGGAGTGAGTGGATCAATGATCCGAGGCGCGGCGTAGCCACTGGCGATTGAGTCCTGATGTGGGATCGGCGCACCGCCGCGCCCACAAAGCCTTCCTTCACCTGATGATCCTGGATGGGGCCTATCGCCCTTCCATCAGCCACTGCGGAATCCGCCGTTCCAGGTAGTACTCCGGATTGCGCAGGCTGCCCTCGACGAACCCCACATGCCCACCCCGGCTGTGCAGTTCGAACTGCGTCTGTGCCGCCAGCTCACCGGCATTGGGCAGACTGTGACCAAACACGAACGGATCATCGTTGGCGTGGATGATCAGCGTCGGTGTGCGGTTCTCGCCCAGGTAGTAGCGGCTGGAGGCGCGCCGGTAGTAGTCATGGGCATCGCTGAAGCCATTGAGGGGCGCGGTCACCTTGCCATCGAAGTCCCAGAACGTGCGCAGGTTGCGCAGCGAGCCCAGGCGTTCGAGGGTGGCCAGCCCTTCATGGTGGCCCTTGTCGCGGAAGTGCTGTTGCTTGTCCTGCACGTAGGCCAGCATCTGGCGCATGAAATGCGCCTGGTAGACCTTCGAGAAACCCAGGCCGATACGGTCGGCGCACTGGTCCAGGCGAAACGGCACCGACACCGCTACCGCTGCCTCCAGCTGGCTGGCCGCGCCGCTTTCACCCAGGTACTTGAGCAGCACATTGCCGCCCAGCGAATAGCCCACGGCATACAGCGGCGCCAGCGGCCGCTGCGCCCGCAGGTGACGGATGGTTTCGGCCAGGTCTTCGCTGGCCCCGGAATGGTAGCTGCGCGCCAATAGGTTGGGTTCGCCCGAGCAGCCGCGCCAGTTCACCGCGACACTGGCCCAGCTGCGTGCCTGCAGGGCCAGTTGCAGGCCTTTGACATATGGTGAATTGGACGACCCGGTCAGGCCGTGAAGTACCAGCACCAAGGGCGCATCGGCCTGGTGCGGGCCGTGCCAGTCGAGGTCGAGAAAATCGCCGTCCGCCAGCCATAGACGCTCGCGATTGCGCGGCAGGTCCGGGAGCTTGCGCCAGAGTGGCCCCCACAATGTCTGCAAGTGGGGGTTGGACAGGCCGGCGGCCGGGCGGAAGGTGGCGGTGTGGCTGGGCATGCTGGGCGGCTCGTGATGTGCCTGCCTAGAGTGCCATGAAACACCGCCCTCGCGCCTGTGCTATTGGTCGCCAGCCGCGCGCCGCCATAGGGCGTAATGCACCTGGCCGGTCTTCTTCTCGCGGTGCAGGCGCCAGTTGCCTGGCATTGGCAGCGAAGAGGGCACGGCTTCGCTTTCGGTGTAGATCCAAGCCTGCTCGCGCAGCCACTGGCCCTGCTCCAGCAGGTTGCAGGTATTGGCCAGCAAGTCCTGGTGGAACGGCGGGTCGAGGAACACCACATCGAATTGCTGCTTGGCCGGGCCTTGCAGGTAGCGCAGGGCGTCGGTCTGCAGGATCTGCCCGCGCGGGCAGCGCAACACTTCGAGGTTGTCCTTGAGGTTGGTGGTGGCCGCAGGGTTGCTGTCCAGCGCCACGGCATCCTTCGCGCCACGGGACAGCGCTTCGAGCACCAGGGCGCCGCTGCCGGTGAAGGCATCGAGCACCAGGGCGCCCTCGATGTAGGGCGCCAGCCAGTTGAACAGGGTTTCGCGCACGCGGTCTGGGGTCGGCCGCAGGCCTTCGCCTTCCGGCACGGCCAGGCGACGGCTGCGCCACTCGCCGGCGATGATGCGCAACTGGCCGGGGCCCTTGCTGGCGCCCGAGGCCGGGCGCGCGGGAGTGTTGGGTCTTGCCATTAGTGCTCCGGTACGCCGAGCGGCTGCTCGGCGGGTTTGTCAGTGGGGGCCGGCAGCGGTTGCTGCGCCACCTTCGGGCCGACGGTGACGATCACCAGCTTGTCCGCCGCGAGATGCTTGTTCATGGCGGCCTTGACCTGCTCGACGCTCAGTGCCTGGGACTGCTGCATGAAGTCCTCCAGCCAGCTCAGCGGGAGGTTGTAGAAGCCGATCGCGCCCAGCTGCCCGACAATGCTGGCGTTGCTGGCATTGGACAGCGGGAAGCTGCCGGCCAGCTCGCGCTTGGCATCGTCCAGTTCCTGCTGGGTCGGGCCGCTCTTCAGGTAGTCGGCCAGGATATCCTGGACCAGCTTGAGCGTGGCCTCGCTGAGTTCGGCGCGGGTCTGCAGGTTGATCATGAACGGGCCGCGCACCTGCATCGGGCTGAAGACCGAGTACACGCCGTATGTCAGGCCGCGTTTCTCGCGAACCTCGCTCATCAGGCGGGTGCCGAAGGCGCCACCGCCGAGGATCTGGTTGCCCAGCGACAGGGCCGGCCAGTCCGGGTCGTTGCGGTCGATGCCCAGCTCGGCCAGCATCAGGTGAGTCTGCTTGGACGGGAAGTCGATATGCGTAATCCCCGGCTTGGGCTCGACCGGTTGCTCCGGCTTGGCCAGTGCAGCGCCCTTGGGCAGGCCGGCGGAGACCTGCGCGGCGATGGCCTCGGCTTCGCCGCGGCTGAGGTCGCCGACCAGGGCGATCACCGCGTTGCCGGCGGCGTAGGCCTTGCCGTGGAAAGTGCGCAGCTGGGCCAGGGTGATGCCTGGAATGGACTCGGCGGTACCGTCGCTGGGGCTGGCATAGGGGTGCTGGCCATAGAGATTGGCGAACAGCGTCTTGCCGGCAATCTTGCCCGGGTTCTGCTTCTCGTACTCGAAGCCCGCCAGCAACTGGTTCTTGATGCGCTTGAGGGCGTCCTCGGGGAAGGTCGGCTGGCCCACCACCTCGGTGAACAGTTTCAACGCCGGCTCGCGTTTTTCCGTGGCGCTGAGGCTGCGCAGCGAGGCCACGGCCATGTCGCGGTAGGAACCGTTGCCGAAGTCGGCGCCCAGGTCTTCGAAGCCTTCGGCAATGGCGGTGACGTCCTTGCCGGCCACGCCCTCGTTGAGCATGGCGTTGGTCAGAGTGGCCAGGCCTGGGATGCCGCCGTCCTGGCTGCTGCCGGCGGCGAAGGTCACGCGCAGGTCGAACATCGGCAACTCGCGGGCCTCGACGAACAGCACCCGGGCGCCTTCGGCAGTGGTCCAGTGCTGGATGTTCAACTGGCGTCGGCTGGGGGCCTTGCCGTCCAGTTCGGCCAGCGATTGCAGGGTGTTGGCCGGGCGGGCCGCGGCGTCGGCCTGGCTTTGGCTGTCGGACTGGGCAGGGCGCGCCAGCAGCGCGGCGATGGCCACCACCAGCACGATGATCGCCAGGCCGAACAGGGTGTAACGGGGTGCGCTGCGATCACTCATGAGCGGACTCCTCGGGCAGTACATGGGCAACGCTCAGGCGTTCGCGGGTGAAATAGGTGCGGGCGGCGGCCTGGATGTCCTCCGGGGTCACGCGCTTGAGGTCGTCGAGTTCGCTGTCGATCAGCTTCCAGGACAGGCCGACCGTTTCCAGTTGCCCGATGGTGGTGGCCTGGCTGCTGATCGAGTCGCGGTCGTAGACCAGGCCGGCGATCACCTGGGCGCGTACGCGCTCGAGCTCTTCGGCGGTCGGTGGCGTGGTCTTGAGCTCGTCGAGCAACTGCCAGATGCCTTTCTCTACTTCGGCCAGGGTCTTGTGTTTCTGCACGTTGGGCGTGGCCGAGATCATGAACAGGCTGTCGCCGCGGGTGAAGGCGTTGTAGCTGGAGGAGGCACCGGCCACCAATTCCTGGCCGCGCTCCAGGCGTGCCGGCATGCGGGCGCTATAGCCGCCGTCGAGCAGGGCCGAGATCAGCCGCAGGGCGTTGACGCTGCGCGGGTCCTTGGCGGTGGCCAGGGCCGGGACATTGAAGCCGTAGATCAGGCTGGGCAATTGCGTGCGCAGGTGCAGGGTGAGCAGGCGCTGGCCCGGCTCGGCCAGTTCCAGCGGCAGTTTGCTCGGCGGCACGGCGCGTTTGGGGATGGGGCCGAAGTATTTCTGCGCCAAGGCCCTGACCTCGTCTGGCTTGACGTCGCCGACCACCACCAGGGTGGCGTTGTTCGGGGCGTACCAGGACTCGTACCAATGACGCAGCTCCTCGACCTTCATGCGCTCGAGGTCGGCCATCCAGCCGATGGTCGGCGTGTGGTAGCCGCTGGCCGGGTAGGCCATGGCGCGGAACAGCTCGAAGGCCTTGGCATTGGGCTGGTCGTCGGTGCGCAGGCGGCGCTCTTCCTTGATCACCTCGATCTCGCGGCTGAATTCGTCGGCTGGCAGGCGCAGGCTGGCCAAGCGGTCGGCTTCGAGCTCCAGGGCCACCGGCAGGCGATCGCGGGCCAGCACCTGGTAGTAAGCGGTGTAGTCGTCGCTGGTGAAGGCGTTTTCCTCGGCGCCGAGATCGCGCAGGATGCGCGAGGCCTCGCCGGGGCCGATCTTGGCGCTGCCCTTGAACATCATGTGTTCCAGGGCATGGGACAGGCCGGTCTGGCCCGGTGTCTCGTAGCTGGAACCGACCTTGTACCAGATCTGCGAAACCACCACCGGCGCCCGGTGGTCCTCGCGCACGACCACTTTCAGGCCGTTGTCGAGGATGAATTCGTGGGTGGGTTGCACATCGGCGGCGAAAGCCGCCAGCGGCAGGCACAGCGTGCCGAGCAACAGGCCAGCGGCGCGGCGGGCTAGAGCATTCATACGGTGTTCAACCTGTTCGGCGGCCCGCTTGGGTTTAGCGTCGGCGGGCCAGGAGGTGCTAGGATACTGATCCGGTTGCCTGGCGACCATGCCTGTCGCCGTTCTGGCCTGCAGGCCCTTACGACAAAACGTTGCGCATGAACCCGCTGGCTTCACAGTAGTCTGTTCTGCGTGAGTTAAGAATTCCCGATGCGCCGCTGCTGGCCCATCGCTACCCTGAGATAGCCGTCTTCCATGTTTGGTTCCAACGACGACAAAAAAGCGCCGGCCGCGGCTGGCGAGAAGAAAGGCCTGTTCAGCTGGTTCCGCAAGAAGCCGGAACAACCTGCCGCCGAACAGCCGCAAGCCCCTGCACCGCAAGCGCCCGTCGAGCAGACCGCACCGGTTGCCGAGCCGTCGCAGGCACCTGTTCCTGAACCGGTGGTTGCCACGCCGCAGCTGGAGCCCGTGCCAGAGCCGGTGGTTGTAGCGCCGCAGCCGGAGCCTGTGCCAGAGCCGGTGGTTGTAGCGCCGCAGCCGGAGCCTGTGCCAGAGCCGGTGGTTGTAGCGCCGCAGCCGGAGCCTGTGCCAGAGCCGGTGGTTGTAGCTCCGCAGTCGGAGCCCGTGCCAGAGCCGGTGGTTGTAGCGCCGCAGCCGGAGCCCGTGCCAGAGCCGGTGGTTGCTGCACCGCAGCCGGAGCTCGCTCCAGAGCCGGTGGTTGCAACGCTGCAACCGGTCGAGGCCGAAGTAACTGCGGCCCCGGTCAGCAACCTGGTCTTGCCGGTCGCTGAAGAACCGGTGGCATTGGTCGAGGACCTGGAACCCAAGGCGCCGCCCGTCATCCCTGCCCGGCCGTCCGTCGAAACGGTAGCCGCTGCCATTGTCGCTCCAGCACCGGTTGTCGAAACCGCGCCGGTCGTTGTGCCGGCTCCAGTCGACCCTGAGCCTGTCGTCGTGGCGGCCGCCGAGCCGGCCAAACCTGGTTTCTTCGCCCGCCTCAAGCAGGGCCTGTCGAAGACCAGCGCCAGCATCGGCGAAGGCATGGCCAGCCTGTTCCTCGGCAAGAAGGTCATCGACGACGACCTGCTCGATGAAATCGAGACCCGGTTGCTGACCGCCGACGTCGGCGTCGAGGCCACCTCGACCATCGTCCAGAACCTGACCCAGAAAGTTGCCCGCAAGCAGTTGGCAGACGCCGATGCGCTGTACAAGTCGCTGCAGGAAGAACTGGCCGCGCTGCTGCGCCCGGTCGAGCAGCCGCTGAAGATCGAGGCGCAGAAAAAGCCCTACGTGATCCTTGTGGTTGGCGTGAACGGGGCTGGCAAGACCACCACCATCGGCAAGCTGGCGAAGAAGCTGCAGCTTGAGGGCAAGAAAGTCATGCTCGCGGCCGGCGACACCTTCCGCGCCGCCGCGGTAGAGCAGTTGCAGGTGTGGGGCGAGCGTAACCAGATCCCGGTGATTGCCCAGCACACCGGTGCCGACTCGGCTTCGGTGATCTTCGATGCGGTGCAGGCCGCCAAGGCCCGGAACGTCGATGTGCTGATCGCCGATACCGCTGGTCGTCTGCACACCAAGGACAACCTGATGGAAGAGCTGAAGAAGGTCCGTCGGGTCATGGGCAAGCTTGATGTCGAGGCGCCGCACGAGGTGCTGCTGGTGCTCGATGCCGGAACCGGACAGAACGCTATCAGCCAGGCCAAGTATTTCAACCAGAGCGTCGAGCTGACGGGCCTGGCCCTGACCAAGCTGGATGGTACCGCCAAGGGCGGCGTGATCTTCGCCCTGGCCAAGCAGTTCAACATCCCGATCCGCTTCATCGGTGTGGGCGAGGGTATCGACGACCTGCGCACCTTCGAAGCCGAACCTTTCGTCAAGGCGCTGTTCGCCGAGCGTGAACCTTCATGATCCGATTCGAACAGGTAGCCAAGCGCTATCCCAACGGCCATGTCGGCCTGCACGAACTGAGCTTCCGGGCGCGTCGTGGCGAGTTCCTGTTCGTCACCGGTCATTCTGGCGCCGGCAAGAGCACCCTGCTGCGGCTGCTGCTGGCCATGGAACGTCCGACCAGCGGCAAGCTGCTGCTGGCCGGACAGGACCTGGGCCAGATCAGCAACGCGCAGATTCCGTTCCTGCGCCGGCAGATCGGCGTGGTGTTCCAGAACCACCAGTTGCTGTTTGACCGCACGGTGTTCAACAACATCGCCCTGCCGTTGCAGATTCTCGGGCTGTCCAAGGCCGAGATCGCCAAACGCGTCGACTCGGCGCTGGAGCGTGTGTCGCTGAGCGACAAGGGCGAACTGTTCCCGGCCGACCTGTCCACCGGCCAGCAACAGCGGGTCGGCATTGCCCGGGCCATCGTGCATCAGCCGGCCCTGCTGCTGGCGGATGAACCCACCGGTAACCTCGACCCGCGCCTGGCCGCCGAGATCATGGGCGTGTTCGAGGACATCAACCGCCTGGGCACCACGGTACTGATCGCCAGTCACGACCTGGCGCTGATCGCGCGCATGCGCCACCGCATGCTGACGCTGCAACGCGGCCGCTTGATCGGCGATGGGGAGGCCGGGCAATGAGCACCACACGTACACCAAAGGTTTCCGAGCGGGTCGCGCCGAAAGCCGCTGATCCGCAGCCATCGAAGAAAAAGCGTGGCGATCATGATGACGATGGTCCGGATTTGCGCAGCCTCCTGCACGCCTGGCTGGAAAGCCACCGTGCCAGCCTGGCCGACAGCTTGCGCCGCCTGGGCAAGCAGCCGATCGGCAGTTTCTTCACCTGCCTGGTGATGGCCGTGGCGCTGAGCATGCCCATGGGCCTGTCGTTGTTGCTCAAGAATGTCGAGAAACTCGGCGGCTCCTGGCAGCGCGCGGCGCAGATCTCGCTGTACCTCAAGCTCGATGCCAGCAGCCGCGACGGGGAGGCCCTGCGTGACGAGATCAAAGGCATGCCGGGCGTCGCCGAGGCCCAATACGTCAGCCGCGAGCAGGCCCTGGAAGAGTTCCAGCAACAGTCAGGCCTGGGCGAGGCGTTGCGTGAACTGCCGGACAACCCACTGCCCGGCGTGGTGGTGGTGACCCCGACCGAGGTCGACAAGCCGGCCCTGGAAGCCTTGCGTCAGCGCCTCTCCGAGCTGCCGCGAGTGGAAGCGGCGCAATTGGACCTGGTGTGGGTCGAGCGCCTGGCGGCGATCCTCAAGTTGGGTGACCGGTTCGTCTTCGGCCTGGCGGTGATGCTGATTTCTGCGCTGCTGTTAGTAATCGGTAACACAATTCGTCTACATATCGAAAACCGTCGGGTCGAGATCGAAGTGATCAAGCTCGTTGGTGGCACCGACAGCTACGTACGCCGGCCTTTCCTGTACATGGGCGCCCTGTATGGGCTGGGTGCGGGCGTGCTGGCCTGGGGCATCCTGGCGTTTGGCCTGAACTGGCTGAACGACGCGGTGGTCGGGCTTTCCGGCCTTTATGGCAGTGATTTCGCCCTGGGTGGCGTACCGGCCTCGGATGGCTTTTCACTCTTGATCGGGGCGGTACTGTTGGGGTATATCGGTGCATGGATCGCAGTCGCTCGTCACCTGAACGAGCTTGCACCGCGATAAATGTTTCATGGCCAGTATTGACAAATTTTTCATTCTGGAACTTGTACAACGGTTCCTTGTCTATGCTGGCAGTGCCCAAAAGGCATGAGTCTGTAAGCCGGAGGTACTTGAATGACCAATTCGTTGCAACCTGCCTATGCCCTGGTTCCCGGTGCAAACCTGGAAGCCTATGTGCACACGGTCAACAGCATCCCCTTGCTGACGCCGGAGCAGGAGCGTGAACTGGCCGAGCGTCTCTATTACGAGCAGGATCTCGAGGCCGCTCGGCAAATGGTGATGGCCCACCTGCGTTTCGTCGTACATATCGCGCGTAGCTATGCGGGCTACGGGCTGGCCCAGGCCGACCTGATCCAGGAAGGCAACGTTGGCCTGATGAAGGCGGTAAAGCGCTTCAACCCGGAAATGGGCGTGCGTCTGGTGTCCTTCGCCGTGCACTGGATCAAGGCCGAGATCCACGAGTTCATCCTGCGCAACTGGCGCATCGTCAAGGTGGCCACCACCAAGGCTCAGCGCAAGCTGTTCTTCAACCTGCGCAGCCAGAAAAAGCGCCTGGCCTGGTTGAACAATGACGAAGTGCATCGCGTGGCCGAGAGCCTGGGTGTCGAGCCGCGTGAAGTGCGCGAGATGGAAAGCCGCTTGAGCGGCCAGGACATGGCCTTCGACCCGGCGGCGGAAGCCGACGACGACAGCGCCTTCCAGTCGCCTGCGCACTACCTGGAAGACCACCGTTACAACCCGGCCGTGCAACTGGAGGACGCTGACTGGAGCGACAACTCCACCAGCAACCTGCATGAAGCGCTGCAGGGCCTGGACGATCGCAGCCGCGACATCCTCTACCAGCGTTGGCTGGCCGAAGAAAAGGCTACGCTGCATGAGCTGGCAGAGAAGTACAGTGTGTCGGCCGAGCGTATTCGTCAGCTGGAGAAGAACGCGATGAACAAAGTCAAGGCATTGATCACGATCTGATCGGCGCCCTGGCTAGCTTGAAAAGCCGCTGCTCTCGAAAGAGACAGCGGCTTTTTTGTGTTGATTGTCCCGGACCTGTTGCGGGCTTGGCAACTCAGGGCCTGAGCTGCATCAGGTAGCTCGGCCCACCCAGCTGGCTCATCTGCCGCCTGATCCATCCCGCCCGGCTTGCCACATAGGCGCTGGGCCGGCTGGCACTCCACTTGATCGGGCTTGGCAGCACCGCCGCGAGCTGTGCGGCCTGTTGTCGCGTCAGGCGGCTCGCATCCACGCCGAAGTGATAACGCGCCGCCGCCTGGGCACCGAACACGCCCTTGCCCCATTCGGCACTGTTCAGATACACCTCGAGTATCCGCTCCTTCGACCAGAACAGCTCGATCAGTGCGGTGAACCAGGCTTCCAGCCCCTTGCGCAGCCAGCTGCGGCCAGACCACAGGAACAGGTTCTTGGCCACTTGCTGGGTCAGCGTGCTGGCGCCACGCACCTTGCCGCCACGCTCGTTGTAGGCCAGCGCCGCCTGTATTGCCGGGATATCGAAGCCCCAGTGGCTGGCGAACTTCTGGTCTTCGCCGGCGATGACCGCCACCTTGAGCTCGTCGGAGATTCCCTCCCACGGCGTCCAGTCACGTTGCAGGTCGATCGGCTCGCCGCTGGCCCATGACTGCACCTTGCGCTCGACCATCAGCGCGGTGCCGGGCGGCGGCACCCAGCGCAACACCAGGACCACGGCGATGCTGCCAGCTGCGAACCAGAGCAGGGCGCGGGAAAGGCGGCGAAGAAGGGATGACAGCATGGTGATGGCTTGGCCGGACCGTTGGAACGGGCCATTATACAGGCCCCTCCCGAGGAGTCGTCCCATGCTTCGCAGCTTCCTGATGCTCGCCGCGTTCTTCGGCTTTACCGGCGTTGCCCTCGGCGCCTTCGCCGCCCATGGCCTGAAAAACCGCCTCAGCACCGACTACCTGGCGATCTTTCATACCGGTGTCACCTATCAACTGGTGCATGCCCTGGCGATCCTGGGCGTGGCGGTGCTGTCGGCGCACCTGCCCGGGCGCCTGGTCGGCTGGGCCGGTGGCTTGTTCGCCGTGGGTATCCTGCTGTTCTCCGGTAGCCTCTACGCCCTCACGCTCAGCGGCCTGGGCAAGCTCGGCATGATCACCCCGGTGGGCGGCCTGTGCTTCCTTGCTGGCTGGCTATGCCTGGGGCTGGCCGCCTGGCGGCTGGGCTGACCGGTCGGTCCACAATCGCGACTAATGGCGTGTGTCGCCCTTGGGTTGCAGGGCGGATCGGGGCTAGAATGCGGGCCCCAAAGAACAATGGTGGCCGTGCGCATGCGCATTCAATTGAACGGTGAACCTTACGAACTGCCCGCGGGCGAGAGCGTCGCGGCGCTGCTGGGCCGGCTGGAGCTGGCCGGCCGCCGGGTGGCGGTGGAACTGAACCTGGACATCGTGCCGCGTAGCCAGCATGAGAGCACGCAGCTCAAGGACGGCGACCAGGTCGAGGTGGTCCACGCCATCGGTGGCGGCTAACCGCCCCTGAAACCTCGCCAGCAAAGTCCCGCAATCTTTCCTGAGGAACAACGATGAGCAACGTTCGCAGCGACAAGCCCTTCATCCTGGCCGGGCGCACTTTCCAGTCGCGCCTGCTGGTCGGCACCGGCAAGTACCGTGACATGGAAGAAACCCGCCTGGCCACCGAGGCCTCGGGTGCCGAGATCGTCACCGTCGCCGTGCGCCGTACCAACCTGGGCCAGAACGCGGGTGAGCCGAACCTGCTCGACGTGCTGTCGCCAGACAAGTACACCATCCTGCCGAACACCGCCGGTTGCTTCGATGCGACGGAAGCGGTGCGCACCTGCCGCCTGGCCCGTGAACTGCTCGATGGCCGCAAGTCCCATGAGTCCAGGACGCTGGTGAAGCTGGAAGTGCTGGCCGACCAGAAAACCCTGTTCCCCAATGTGATCGAAACCCTCAAGGCCGCCGAAGTGCTGGTCAAGGAAGGTTTCGATGTGATGGTCTACACCAGCGATGACCCGATCATCGCCCGTCAGCTGGCCGAAGCCGGCTGTATCGCCGTCATGCCGCTGGCCGGCCTGATCGGCACCGGCCTTGGCATCTGCAACCCGTACAACCTGCAGATCATCCTGGAGGAATCCAAGGTGCCGGTGCTGGTCGATGCCGGCGTGGGTACAGCCTCCGACGCGACCATCGCCATGGAAATGGGTTGCGAAGCGGTGCTGATGAACTCGGCCATCGCCCATGCCCAGCAGCCGGTACTGATGGCCGAAGCCATGAAACACGCCATCGTTGCCGGTCGCATGGCCTATCTGGCCGGTCGCATGCCGAAAAAACTCTATGCCAGCGCCTCTTCGCCGCTGGATGGTCTGATCAAGTAAGAGCTCCTGATGACTGAATCGCAAGAAACGCCGATCTCCGAAGACGGCGAAACCCGCCCGCACCGCCGTATCAAGAGCTTCGTGATGCGCGCTGGGCGCATGACCGAAGGCCAGCAGCGCGGCCTGGACCAGGGCGGCCCGCAGTTCATCCTGCCGCTGGCCGACAGCCCGGTGGACTATGACCAGGTGTTCGGCCGTTCGGCGCCGCGCACCCTGGAGATCGGCTTCGGCATGGGCCACTCGCTGCTGGAAATGGCTGCCGCATCGCCTGAGCTGGACTTCATTGGTGTCGAAGTGCACCGCCCGGGTGTCGGCGCGCTGCTCAATGGCGTGCTGACACAGGGGCTGAAGAACCTGCGGGTGTACGATTGCGATGCCATCGAGGTGCTCAACCGCTGCGTGGCGGACAACAGCCTTGACCGTCTGATGCTGTTCTTCCCCGATCCTTGGCACAAGGCGCGTCACCACAAGCGCCGGATCGTTCAGCTGGAGTTCGCCGAGCTGGTGCGCCGCAAACTCAAGCCCAGTGGCGTGTTCCACATGGCGACCGACTGGGAGCCCTATGCCGAGTACATGCTGGAAGTGATGAGCGCAGCGCCCGGCTATCGCAACCAGGCGGCTGATGGTACCTACGTGCCACGCCCGGAAGAGCGGCCGATCACCAAGTTCGAGCGCCGTGGTGAGCGCCTTGGACATGGGGTGTGGGATCTGAAGTTCGAGAAGGTGAGCTGAGCCGGGTTCGTTCGGTGCAGCCCTTCGAACCTGCGAAATTGCAGGTACAAAAAAACCGCCTTGAGAAGGGCGGTTTTTTTATGCGGGCTTCGGGTTACGAATCCTTGGCCTGCGTGTTTCAGTTTTCACTGGAGACAGTTCACGGCTTAAATACTAGGGTTGCCTGGAGATCACGTCAATCGTGGAAATATCCAGCATTACGTGTGACTGGGCGAGTAACAGCTTCACCTTCCCAGTAAGCGTAAGATCGCGCCGCTCTCGTGTGATTTTTCCAGTGTCGGGCCGGGAACAAATTCAATCCGTTGTCTCGGCCCCTTCGACGCGGCCCACGAACCGCGCCGGTGGTGTTTTCGAAGGGTCACTCACCTGGCCACTTCACTGGAGATGGTTCACGCGATTTCCGAAGGCGTCGAAGTGCCGGTCAGACGCTGGAAGATTGGCCCAGCCAACACGGAGGCCAAGGCATATGAAGCGTTTGCTGAATACGCTGAGCCGCGTCTGGAAGCTCATTCGGATCCTGATCGTTTTCAGGACCGTCAGGGACTTCCTGCGTGATCACTTCGACGATGCCCGTTAAGAGGTTAGTCGGGTGAGAAGCCGCCCTGGCCCGCCAGGGCGGCTTTTAGCTGACGCTCACCCCCGCCGATCAGCGACCACGCCGATCAAAACCAGCACCACCAGCAGCACCGGCGCCAGCGCATAGTTGTTGAACTGACCCAGCCCCTTGACGATCCACGGCGTCGCATAGATCAGCGCGGCACCGCTGCCGATCATCACCAGCAGTGCCATGAACGGCACGCGCAGGGCGCCGGCCAGGCCGCCCAGGCGCCCTTCGACCCAGCCTTTGATATCGGTGCCGAACAGCACCAGCAGGCAGCCCACCAGGGCCAGCGAAATCTCTGAGAGGTTGCTGCGGCTCCAGCGGGAAACGGTCGAGAGCAGGTCAAGTACCAGGTCCATGGGTCATCCTTAATTCAAGAAGTACTGCAGCAGGTCGTTGAGGAACAGCTGGCCGCGTGGCGTGGCGGCCAGACGATCCGGTTCGACCCGCAAAAGGCCTTTTTGTTCGGCTTCACGGCGGGCTTCGGACAGTTGTGCAAGAGGCAGGCCGGTACGCAGGTTGAACAGCTCGGCCTCAACTCCGTCGGTGAGGCGCAGCGCGTTCATCAGGAACTCGAAGGGTAGCTCATCGGCCGGCAACAGCTTCTCGCCGGCCTTGAACGGCTTGGACGGGTTCAGGTAGTCCTTGGGCAGGCGGGTCTTCCAGGTGCGTAGGATGCGCCCGTCCGGGAACGACAGCTTGCCGTGGGCGCCGGCACCGATGCCGATGAAGTCGCCGAAGCGCCAGTAGTTCAGGTTGTGCCGCGCAGCACGACCGGCTTGGGCGTAGGCCGAGACTTCATACTGGCGGTAACCGTGGTCCGCCATCAGCGCCTGGCCGGCTTCCTGGATATCCCAGAGGATGTCGTCCTCGGGCAGCTCAGGCGGCTGGTTCCAGAACACCGTGTTGGGTTCCACCGTCAGCTGGTACCAGGACAGGTGCGTCGGCGCCAGCTCGATGGCCTGGCGCAGGTCGCCCAAGGCGTCGTCGAGCGACTGGTCTGGCAAGCCGTGCATCAGGTCCATGTTGAAGTTGTCGAAGCCCGCGGCGCGGGCCATATCGGCGGCGCGCACCGCTTCGGCGCCATTGTGGATGCGCCCGAGTCGTTCGAGCTTGGCGGGCTGGAAACTCTGCACGCCGATGGACAGCCGATTGATGCCGGTCTGGCGGTAGGCCTTGAACTTCTCCTGCTCGAAGGTACCCGGGTTGGCCTCGAGGGTGATCTCGATGTCCGGGGCGAACGGGATGCGTTGCTCGATACCGCGCAGCAGGCGCCCAAGCGCGTCGGCGCTGAACAGGCTCGGGGTGCCGCCGCCGAAGAAGATCGTGCTGATCGGACGGCCCTGCACGGCATGCATTTCCTGGTCGAGGTCGGCGAGCAGGGCGTCGATGTACTCGGCTTCCGGCAGGGTCGGGCCGGCCTGGTGCGAGTTGAAGTCGCAGTACGGGCATTTGCGCACGCACCAGGGGATATGGATATAGAGCGACAGCGGCGGGAGTTCGGGAAGGATCAGGCCCGCCGGCTGTACCAACAGCTTTTCGCTCATGCCAGGCCCAGACGCTGACGCAGCAGGGCCATGGCGCGAGCGCGGTGGCTGAGTTGGTTCTTGTCGACAGGGGCCAGGTCGGCGCTGGAGCATTTGCGTTCCGGCACCCAGAACAGCGGGTCGTAGCCGAAGCCATTTTCGCCGCTGGCTTCGAACAGGATGCTGCCGTGCCACAGGCCTTCGCAGAGGATCGGCAGCGGGTCGTCGGCGTGCCGCACCAGGGCCAGAACACAGACGAATTGAGCGCCGCGCTGGTCTTCAGGCACATCCTTGAGCGCATCGAGCAGCTTGGCGTTGTTCGCCGCGTCGCCCTTGCCGTCGGCATAGCGTGCCGAGTAGATACCCGGCGCGCCGCCGAGGAAGTCCACCGCCAGGCCCGAGTCGTCGGCCAGGGCCGGCAGGCCGGAAATGCGCGCGGCGTTGCGCGCCTTGAGGATGGCGTTCTCGACGAACGACAGGCCGGTCTCCTCCGGCTCAACCTGGCTGAATTCACCAATCGAGCGCAGGTTCACGGACTCGCCGAGCATGGCCTGCAGTTCCTTGAGTTTGCCGGCGTTATGGCTGGCCAATACGAGTTGCTGGAAATTCATCATTCGCCTGGGAACACTTCCTGGTTGAAGCTGAGTTTATTGCTGACGCCGCCGCTCTCGACGTTGAGGTCGAAGGTGACGGTCTCGGCCTGGTCGATCTTGAACTGTGCGATGTAGTACACCGCACCCTGATCGGTAATCTGTTTGAAAGACAACGGACTGCTGCGCCCGGTGAGATCTTTCACTGTGCCGCTGACTACCGCCATCGCGGGCTTGCCGGCCTTGAGCACGGCGATGTTGAGCACGCCCTGGTTCTTGCTGCGGGTCAGGCCCGTGGCGGCAGCGATGTCGGGTTGCAGCATGCTTGAGGTGAAGGCGCTGTAGTGGACCGTCACATCACCGAACACTTCCTTGCGCTCGGGCCTGGCGGCATCGGCAGCCAGTACCGGCAAGGCCAGGCACAGGCTGATCAGAAACAGTGCTAGTCGACGCATGATGCCATTCCTCCGTTGAGGGTCAGACCGCGAGCTGATGCTCCTGCAGGCCCGGGCTGCTGACCCGATAGATACCGATCTCACCTAGAAGATTAGGCCAAAGCCGGCCGCCCAACCCGTTACGGTGCAGGTGGTCGACGGCAAGGCGGTCGAGGACCTTGGCCTTGCGCTCATGGCACAGGTTCTCGAAGTCCTCGAAGGTGCAGAAGTGGATGTTCGGCGTGTTGTACCAGGTATACGGCATGAAGTCCGAGACTGGCATGCGACCCTTGGTCGCCAGGTACCAGCGGCAGCGCCAGTGACCAAAGTTGGGGAAGGTGATGATGCACTGGCGGCCCACCCGCAGCATTTCGTCGAGGATCCGGTCGGGGTACTCCACGGCCTGCAGGGCCTGGGTCATGACCACCACGTCGAAGCTGTTGCTGGCGAAGTTGCCCAGGCCCTTGTCCAGGTCCTGCTCGATGACGTTGACGCCCTTGGCCACGCAGGCGGCGATGTTGTCGGCGTCGATCTCCAGGCCGTAGCCGGTGACGTTCTTGCGTTCACGCAGCGAGGCCAGCAGTTCGCCGTTGCCGCAGCCCAGGTCGAGTACCCGGCTGCCGGCGGGGATCCAGTCTTGGATGATTTCCAGGTCGGCTCTCATGGGGTCCTCAAACGGCGATGCGGTTCATGTAGTTGGCGAAACCCTGCATGTAGCGGGGGGTCGGGATGAGGAAGGCGTCGTGGCCGTAAGGCGAGTCGATGTCCAGGTAGCAGACGTTCTTGCGCGCGGCCATCAGGGCGTCGACGATCTCCCGTGAACGGGCCGGCGAGAAGCGCCAGTCGGTGGTGAACGACATGATGCAGTAGTCCGCCGTGACGTGGGCCAGGGTTGCCGCCAGGTCACCGCCGTGGGCGGCGGCCGGGTCGTAGTAGTCCAGGGCCTTGGTCATCAACAGGTAGGTGTTGGCGTCGAAGCGGCCGGAGAATTCCTCACCCTGGTAGCGCAGGTAGCTTTCGACCTGGAATTCGACGCTGTGGAAGTCGTAGTTGAGCTTGTCGCTCTTGAGCTCTCGGCCGAACTTCTCGCCCATCGAGTCGTCGGACAGGTAGGTGATGTGGCCGACCATGCGCGCCAGCATCAGGCCGCGCTTGGGGATCACGCCCTGGTCCTGGAACGAGCCGCCGTGGAACTCGGGGTCGGTGAGGATAGCCTGGCGCGCCACTTCGTTGAAGGCGATGTTCTGCGCCGACAGCTTGGGCGCCGAGGCGATGTCCACGCAATGGCGCACCCGATCCGGGTAGGTGATGGTCCATTGCAGCGCCTGCATGCCACCCAGGCTGCCGCCGACGATGGCGGCCCAGGTATGGATCCCCAGGCGATCGGCCAGGCGCGCCTGGCTGTGCACCCAGTCTTCCACGGTCAGCACCGGGAAATCGGCACCGTAGGGCTTGCCGGTGGCCGGGTTGAGGCTGCTGGGGCCGGTGCTGCCATTGCAACCGCCGAGGTTGTTCAGGCTGACCACGAAGAAGCGGTTGGTGTCGATCGGCTTGCCGGGGCCGATGCAACTGTCCCACCAGCCCGGCTTGCGGTCGGTGGCGGCATGGTAGCCAGCGGCATGATGGTGGCCGGACAGCGCATGGCAGATCAGCACGGCATTGCTGGCGCTGCTGTTGAGGGTGCCATAGGTTTCGTAGATCAGCTCGTACGAGGCCAGGGCGCGGCCACAGGCCAGGGCCAGCGGTTCATCGAACCGGGCGATCTGCGGTGTTACCAGACCGACGGAATCTTCGGGAAGGACAGTGGACATCGACCCTGCTCACGCTTGACGGAGGCGTAAGTCTAAAGAGCGCTACCCCCAGCGGCAAGCAAAGGCTTGCCGCCGGATGCAGGCCGGGTCAGATCATCCGCCACAGCTCTTGCGGCATGCCGGCGTAGGCCGCCAGCTGGGGCATGAGGAACGACTGGATCACCTGGATGGCGATGAAGGCGAAGATCGGCGAGATGTCCATGCCGCCGAGGTTCGGCACCAGGCGGCGGAACGGCGCCAGCACCGGTTCGCTGATCTGGTAGGCCAGTTCTGCAGCCGGGTTGTGGCTGTTCGGCGCGACCCAGGAGACGATCACCATGACGATCATGGCCACCCAGAAGATTTTCAGGAACAGCGAGGTGATGCCCAGGATCGACCACATCAGCAGGTGCAGGACGTCGCCGAAGGTGCCGTAGGTGACCATCAGCACGAAGGCCATCAACAGCGCCTGGATGATGATCGACAGCAGCAGCGATGAGGTATCCAGGCCAGCGATGCTGGGGACCACGCGGCGCAGCGGCTTGAGCAATGGCTGGGTGGCGCGCACGGCGAACTGGCTCAGCGGGTTGTAGAAGTCGGCCTTGACCAGCTGCAGCACGAAACGCAGCAGGACGATCACCAGGTACAGGCTGACCAGGGTTTGCACCACGAAGATCGCGGCGCCGGACAGTGCATTCATCAAAGGCTCCTTATTTGCCCAGTTTCTCGGCCAGCTCGGCCGAGCGCTTCGCCGCGGCCTGCAGGGCCTTTTCGACGATGGCCTCGAAGCCGTTGGCCTGGAACGATTTGATCGCCGCTTCCGTGGTGCCGGCCGGCGAGGTCACGCGGCGACGCAGCTCGGCGGCGTCGACGTCGCTGGAAACCGCCATGCGGGCGGCGCCCAGGGCGGTCTGCAGGGTCAGTTGCGAGGCGGTCTCGCGCGGCAGGCCGAGTTTTTCGCCGGCAGCGGTCATGGCTTCGATCAGCAGGAAGAAATACGCCGGGCCACTACCGGAGACGGCTGTGACGGCGTCCAGTTGCTGTTCGTGCTCCAGCCACAGGGCGGTGCCCACGGCTGACAGCAGCTGTTCGGCCTGGCGGCGTTGTTCCATGGAGACTTCCCGGGTTGCGTACAAGCCGCTGACACCCTGACGCAGCAGCGCCGGGGTGTTCGGCATGCAGCGTACCAGAGGGATCGCGCCCAGCCAGGCCTGCAGGCTGGCGCAGGTGATGCCGGCGGCAATGGAAACCACCAGCTGGCCCGGTTTCAGGTTCGGCTTCAGTGTTTCGCAGACCGCTTTCATGACTTGCGGTTTGACTGCCAGGACGATCACGTCCACGCCATCGATAGCCTTGGCGTTGTCTTCAAAGGCTTCGATGCCGTGCTCGGCCGTGATGCGTGCGCGGGTTTCGGCACCTGGGTCGCTGGCGCGAATCAGTGCGGTGTCCAGGCCCTGGGCGCGCAGGCCGCCGATCAGGCTGGCGGCCATGTTGCCGGCGCCGATAAAGGCAATACGAGTCTTGCTCATGTCGGGTCCTTGTGGGGGAAGAGTGAGTTAAGCATGGAATCAGGCCTGGCCGTAGTCGCGGGCGCCGAACAAGGCGGTACCGATGCGGACCCAGGTCGCGCCTTGGGCGATGGCGGCTTCCAGGTCATGGCTCATGCCCATGGACAGGGTGTCAAGGCCGAGGCCGAGCTGGGCCTGCAGTTCACGCAGCGTGGCGAAAGCGGCCTCTTGCTCGGCGCGGTCCTCGGTAGGTTCCGGGATCGCCATCAACCCGCGCAGGCGAAGGCCGGACAGGACGTTCACGGCCTGGGCCAGGGCTGGCAGTTCGGCGGGCGAGCAACCGGACTTGCTGGCCTCGCCGCTGACA
This sequence comes from Pseudomonas sp. WC1, assembly GCF_050586565.1. Taxonomy (NCBI): domain Bacteria; kingdom Pseudomonadati; phylum Pseudomonadota; class Gammaproteobacteria; order Pseudomonadales; family Pseudomonadaceae; genus Pseudomonas; species Pseudomonas sp. WC1. Next base: position 171,396 of record NZ_JBOBDQ010000001.1, on the reverse strand, counting down.
TTCACCTGCAGGCAGATGTTCAGCGGTGGCAGCTCGGCGGGGCGCTGCTCCGAGAGGCGTTGGGCAATCTTCAGGCGGTCCACGGAATGTACCCAGTCGAAGTGCTCGGCGATGGCCTTGGTCTTGTTCGACTGAATGGGGCCGATGAAGTGCCAGATCAAGGGCAGGTCGGAAAGCGCCTGTTGTTTTGTCAGGGCTTCCTGAAGGTAGTTCTCACCCATGTGGCGAAGGCCAGCGGCATGAGCCTCGCGGATGGCGCTGGCGGGCTTGGTCTTGCTGACAGCCAGCAACTGGATGTCGGCCGGATCGCGTCCGGCTGCCAGGGCCGCGGTGTTGATGCGGGTGGCAATGGCGCCAATGTTGTCTGCTAGGGTGGACATGGTTCGTCGCCGACGGTTCTGGGGTCTGCGGCATTCTACCTGCTTGATCGCCGTTGGGGAGTCTCATGGATGTGACCGACCTGCTGGGCCGGGCCGTGGCCGCGGGCGCCAGCGACCTGCACCTGGCCGTGGGTGAGCCGCCGTTGCTGCGCCTGGATGGCGAGCTGCAGCGCCTGGCGGTGCCGGTGCTGACCCGCGCAGCTCTGGAGCATGGAATGGCCGGCCTGCTCGATGACCGGCAGCGGCGGCAATGGCTGAGCGGTGATGAACTGGACCTGGCGCTGAGCTTGCCCGGCGTGGGCCGCCTGCGCTTGAACCTGTTCCGCCAGCGCAATGGGCTGGGCGCAAGCGTGCGGCTGATCCCGGCGCGGGTTCCCAGCCTCGATGAACTTGATCTGAACGATGTGTATCAAGTCGTTGCGCAATGCCGGGATGGCCTGGTGCTGGTGGGCGGGCCGACGGGTAGCGGCAAGTCCAGCACCCTGGCGGCGCTGCTCGATCAGATCAATCGCGAACGCGCGTTACAGGTCATCACCCTTGAAGACCCTATCGAATTTATCCACAGCGGCCAGGCTTGCCTGGTCAACCAGCGGGAGATCGGCGTGCACAGCCGTGACTTAGCCCAAGGGCTGCGCAGTGCCCTGCGCCAGGACCCGGATGTGATCATGGTGGGTGAGTTGCGTGATCTGGAGAGTATCCGTCTGGCGTTGCGCGCGGCAGAAACCGGGCACCTGGTGCTGGCAACGGTGCACACCCGCTCGGCGGTGAGCAGCATCGACCGGCTGGTGGAGGTGTTCGCGGCCGAGGAGAAGCCGCTGGTGCGCATGATGCTGGCCGAATCACTGCGCCTGGTGGTGGCTCAGGTGCTGGTCAGGCGGGTGGGCGGCGGCAGGGTCGCGGCACGGGAGGTGCTGATAGCGACGCTGGCGGTGCGCAACCTGATTCGCGAGGGGCGCATGGCACAGCTGCAGTCGGTGATGCAGGCGGGTGCTGCGCTGGGAATGCGGACGATGGAAGGGGCGATGCAGGCGCTCAGGCAGAAAGGGCTGGTTGATTAGCACTGCTGCATGCTGGGGGGCAATCGCGGAGCAAGTCCGCGATTGAGGGTCTAGCGCTTGGCCAGGGCCAGCGTCTGCTGGTTTTTGGGCAGGACGCGCTTGGCGACCACGTAGTGCTTTTGCCAATAGGGTTTTTCCAGGCTGTCGATACTCACCCGCTTGCCAGTGCGTGGCGCGTGGATGAAGCGATCGTTGCCCAGGTAGATGGCTACGTGATTGACCCGGCGACTCTTGATGTTGAAGAAGATCAGGTCGCCCGGCTTGAGATCGCTCTTGGCCACCTTGACGCCCTGGCCCTGAGCCATCGCGTTGGAGGTGCGCGGCAGGTCGACATCGGCCACATCGTTGAACGCGTACTTGACCAGGCCGCTGCAATCGAAGCCCTTCTTCGGGCTGCTGCCACCCCAGCGATAGGGCGTACCCAGTACGTTCACGGCGCGGCTGAGCACCTCGCTGCTCTGTTTGGGTGACATGGCCACGGCCTGCATGCCCACAGCTTGTTGCTGCTTGGCGGCGTTGGCCGGGCGAGCTCGCACGGAACTGCTGCGATACTGGATCGGGGTGCGTTTCACCGTGGCATCGGCGTTGGTCGTATAGCCGGTGAATCCGCTGGGAAGTCGTTGCTCACGGTTGGTGGCGTGGGCGGCCAGGGGTAACAAAAGGCAGAGGGTCAGCCATGTCTTGATAAAAGGTGGCATAGATGAAGCTCTTATAAGTGTTGGCGCGCAACTTTATAACAGCTTTTTGATCAGATTCTGATCCGTTGGTCGCTCAAGCACGTACCATATGTCGGGTCAAAACGAAAAAGTCACATTTTTCCTTAGAAAATTTTCGGCTATCCCACGAGGGCTTCGAATGAATGGTTATCAACAGGGTGCCCCCTCGCACGACACCCATAGCAAGGTTCTCGGCTACCTGCTGTGGATCTTCGGCTTTACCGGCTCGCACCGCTTCTACTATGGCAAACCGATCACCGGAACCCTGTGGTTCTTCACCCTGGGCCTGTTGGGCATCGGCTGGCTGATCGACCTGTTCCTGATCCCTTCGATGGACCGTGAGGCCGACATGCGTTTCGAGTCGGGCGGCGTGGACTACAACCTGGCGTGGATACTCCTGACCTTCCTCGGCATCTTCGGCGTGCATCGGCTGTATCAGGGCAAGTGGATCAGCGCGCTGATCTACCTGTTCACCGGCGGGTTGTTCCTGTTGGGCGTGCTGTATGACTTCTGGACGCTCAACAGCCAGATTTCCCAGGTCAACGCCGAGCGTCGCCGGGTATGAAAAAAGGCCTTGTCGCTACGAGCGGCAAGGCCTTTTTCATTACTGACGCCGCTGTTGCAGCAGCAGGTTGCTGAAACCTGCCCCGGCCAGTTGTTTCTGCGCCACGGTCAACTGTTCGCGGTTGCTGAACGGGCCGACCATCACGCGGTACCAGGTCTCTTCCTTCACCGTGCCCGACTCAACCTTGACCGCCTGGCCAAGCAGGATGATCTGCGCACGGACCTTGTCGGCATCGGCCTGCTTGCGGAATGATCCGGCCTGCAGGAAGAACTGGGTCGTGGCCGCTGGCTTGATCACCGGTGGTGCCGGTGGCGGTGTCTGGCCCAGCAGCGCGGCCTGGGCGCGGGCGGTGTCGATCTTCGCCGCTTCCGCAGGGGTAACCGGCGTGCTTGGCACGGGCGGTTGCGCCGGCACCGGCGGGGTTTTCTCCGGCACGGCCTCGGGCGGCACGATTACTTCCGACTCCGGCAGCAGGGTGTAGAAGTCATACTTCGGCTTCACCGGTTGCTGGGGCGTCGGTGTGGTGGTCTTGCTCGCTTCGGCGACCTTCTCCTGTTTATGTTGCTCGGGCTTGGTGCGCTTGATATCAGCGCCACCGGGCTCGAGTTTCATCAAGAAGACGATGAACGCCCCCACGGTCAGGCCGACCGCCAGCCACACCCAGCCGGGGATCGGCTGCTTGGCGGGTGGCTGGTGGCGGCTGGCGCCGCGCTTGGGCGCGGGCTTTTTCTTTGCAGCCAACTTACATGCGCTCCAGGGTTTCCAGGCCAAGCAGCTCCAGGCCCTGCTTGAGGGTGCGACCGGTCAGGGCAGCCAGGCGCAGGCGGCTTTGCTGTTGTTCGGCGGTTTCGGCAGAAAGGATCGGGCAGTTCTCGTAGAAGCTGGAGAACAGGCCGGCGAGGTCGTACAGGTAGGTACACAGCACGTGAGGCGTGCCTTTTTCGGCGACGTTATTGAGGATTTCGCCGAACTGCGCCAGGCGCGCGGCCAGGTCCTGCTCGTGCGCTGCCTGCAGGACGATGCTGCCATCGACTTCGTCGAAGCCCTTGCCGAGCTTGCGGAACACGCCGGCCACGCGGGTGTAGGCGTACAGCAGGTACGGCGCGGTGTTGCCCTCGAAGTTCAACATCAGTTCGAAGTTGAAGCTGTAGTCGCTGGTGCGGTGCTTCGACAGGTCGGCGTACTTGACCGCGCCGATGCCGACCACTTCACCGATGTGGCGCAGCTCGTCCTCGGCCAGCGACGGGTTCTTCTCCTTGACCAGCGCATAGGCGCGGTCCTTGGCCTCGGTGAGCAGGTCGATCAGCTTGACGGTACCGCCATCGCGGGTCTTGAACGGGCGGCCATCGGCGCCGTTCATGGTGCCGAAGCCCATGTGTTCCATCTTCATCGGGTGGCCGACAAAACCTGCGCGGCGGGCCACTTCGAACACCTGGTTGAAGTGCAGGGCCTGGCGCTGGTCGACGAAGTACAGGGCGCGGTCGGCCTGCAGCTTGTTGCTGCGGTAGCGCACGGCGGCCAGGTCGGTGGTGGCGTACAGATAGCCGCCATCGGCCTTCTGCACGATCACCGGCAGTGGCTCGCCTTCGGCATTCTTGAACTCTTCGAGGAACACGCATTGGGCGCCTTGGTCCTCGACCAGCAGACCCTTGGCCTTGAGGTCGGCGACCACGTTGGCCAGGTCGGCGTTGTAGGCGCTCTCACCCATCACGTCGGCCATGGTCAGCTTGACGTTGAGCAATTCGTAGGTCTTCTGGCAGTGCGACAGGGAGATGTCCTTGAAGCGCGTCCACAGCGCCAGGCACTCGGGATCACCGGCCTGCAGCTTGACCACCAGCCCGCGGGCGCGGGTGGCGAACTCTTCGGACTCGTCGAAGCGTTTCTTCGCCGCGCGGTAGAAGTTCTCCAGATCCGACAGCTCGTCACTGGTGATCGGGTTTTCCTGGAGGTAGGCCATGAGCATGCCGAACTGGGTACCCCAGTCACCCACGTGGTTCTGGCGGATGACGTCGTCACCGAGGAACTCCAGTACCCGTGCAACGCTGTCGCCGATGATGGTCGAGCGCAGGTGGCCGACGTGCATCTCCTTCGCCAGGTTCGGTGCCGACATGTCGATCACCACCTTTTCCGCCGGGCCGGCCTTGCGCACGCCCAGATGGCCATCGGCCAGGGCAGCGTCGAGGCGGCCTGCCAGCGCTTCGGTGTTCTGGAAGAAGTTGAGGAAGCCGGGGCCGGCGATCTCGGCCTTGCTTATGTCGGCGCTGGCCGGCAGGGCGGCGATGATCTTCTCGGCCAGGTCGCGCGGCTTCATGCCGGCCGGCTTGGCCAGCATCATGGCGATGTTGCTGGCGAAATCGCCGTGGGTCTTGTCCCGGGCGTTTTCCACCTGGATCGCCGGCGTCAGCCCTTCAGGCAGCACACCGTCGGCGACGAGTTGGGTGAGGGCTTGCTGGATCAGCTGGCGAATGGTGTCTTTCATGGGGTTCTCTTTTCGACCGCAAGCGCGGTGGAGCGCTTCGATGCGCAGGTGGAAAAACTGGGCATTATCCGTTGCCGGGGGCGGGTTGCCAACCTTTTGGGGCGAGCCCGCTCCTACGCCAAACCTCAAACAGTCAGTAAAGGTCGACCGGATCGACGTCCAGCGACCAGCGCACTTGCCGCCCCGATGGCATCTGCTCCAACACTAGCAACCAGGCACTGATCAGTCGATGCAGGGGGGCACGGGCATTGGCTTGGAGCAATAGTTGCGCACGGAATCTGCCCGCCCGTCGCTCCATGGGGGCCGGCACAGGGCCGAGCAACTCGATGCCGTGCAGGCCCTGCTCGGCAAGTATGCGCTCGGCAGCGGCGCAGGCTTCGTCAAGGAAGCCTTCCGCCTGGCCCGGCTTGTGCGCGTCGGCGCGCAGCAGTGCCAGGTGGGCGAACGGCGGCAGTCCGGCCGCACGGCGCTCGCTCAAGGCCTGTTCGGCAAAGGCGAAGTAGCCCTGTTCGGTCAATTGCACCAGTAACGGGTGGTCTGCCAGGTGGGTCTGCACGATGACTTTGCCCGGTTCCTCGGCGCGCCCGGCCCTGCCGGCCACCTGGACGATCAGCTGGGCCATGTGTTCGCCGGCACGAAAGTCGCCGGAGAACAGCCCGCCGTCGGCATCGAGGATCGCGACCAGGGTGACGCGAGGGAAATGATGCCCCTTGGCCAGCATCTGGGTGCCGACCAGGATGCTCGGCTGACCACGCTGGATAGTGGCGAACAGGTTGTGCATGGCGTCCTTGCGCGAGGTGCTGTCGCGGTCCACACGCAGGATCGGGTAATCCGGGAACAGCACCTTCAGACGCTCCTCGGCACGCTCGGTACCGGCGCCCACGGGACGCAGGTCGACGTGGGCGCATTGCGGGCACTGCAGCGGCAGGCGCTCGTCGTAGCCGCAATGGTGGCAGCGCAGCACGGCGGAGCGCTGGTGCACGGTCATGCGCGCATCGCAACGTGGGCATTCGGAGAGCCAGCCGCAGTCGTGGCACAGCAATGTGGGGGCGAAGCCGCGGCGGTTGAGGAACACCAGCACCTGCTGGCCGGCCTCGAGTGTCTGGCGGATGGCCTGCTGCAAGGGGCCGCTGATGCCGCTGTCCAGTGGCAGGCTGCGTACGTCCAGGCGCAGGAAGCGGGGCGCCTTGGCGCCGCCGGCGCGTTGGTTCATGCGCAGCAGGCCGTAGCGGCCACTGTGGGCGTTGTGCAGGCTTTCCAGCGACGGTGTGGCCGAGCCCAGCAGGATCGGGATGTTCTCCTGGTGCGCACGCACCACGGCCAGGTCGCGGGCGTGGTAGCGCAGGCCTTCCTGCTGTTTATAGGAGCCGTCGTGCTCTTCGTCGATGATGATCAGGCCCGGGTTCTTCATCGGGGTGAACAGTGCCGAACGGGTGCCGATGATGATGTCCGCATCGCCATCACGTGCCGCCAGCCAGGCGTCCAGGCGCTCGCGATCGCCCACCGCCGAATGCAGCAGGGCGATGCGCGCGTTGAAGCGCTGCTCGAAGCGTTGCAGGGTCTGCGGGCCGAGATTGATCTCGGGAATCAGGATCAGGGCTTGCTTGCCGGCCTCGAGCGTTTCGCGGATCAGCTGCAGGTAGACCTCGGTCTTGCCGCTACCGGTGACGCCGGCCAACAGGTAGGCATGGAAGGCATCGAAGCCCGAGCGCACAGCCTCGAAAGCAGCGCGCTGTTCTTCGTTGAGCGGTAGTTCCGGTTGGGCCAGCCAGTGCTCGTGGCGCGCGGCCGGCAGGTGGCGGCGTACTTCGACTTCCACCATCTCCTTGGCCAGCAGCAGGTCGAGGCTGTCTTTGTTCAGGCCAAGCTTGCTCAACAGGCTGTGGGCCACGCCGTGGGGGTGCTGCGACAGGGTCTTGAGGGCGTCGCGCTGGCGCGGGGCACGGGCGATGCGGGGGTCTTCCAGGCGCGCACCGGGCGCGACATGCCAGAAGCGTTCCTGGCGTGCCTCGGCCGGTTCGCCCTGGCGCAGCAGCGTCGGTAGGGCCCAGTTGAGGGTGTCGCCCAGGCTGTGCTGGTAGTACTGGGCCGTCCACAGGCACAGCTTGAACAATGCCGGCGGCAGGGGTGAGACAGGGTCGAGCAGGGCGCTGGCTGGCTTGAGCTTGTCGGCAGGCACTTCGCTGTGCTCGGCGACTTCTACCAGCACCCCGATCATCTCGCGGCGGCCGAACGGCACGCGGATGCGCATGCCGGGCGTCAGTGCCTGGCGCGCCATGCTCGCGGGCGCCCGGTAGTCGAACAGGCGACGCAGGGGCGAGGGCAGGGCAAGGCGCAGAATGACGTCGGACACGCGGAAGGTCTCTGGAGGGCGTTTCACAAATCAGGCGAGCCTAGCAGACGACGGTCGGTGCAAGCGACAACTTGCGCTACGGCCGCTCTCTGGTATTATTCGCCGCCTAATTACGTGCGGTATTCAACAATAGGTGTTGGGTGGCGGCACGCAGCTCGAGGAAGTGACCATGAAAGCAGATATTCATCCGAACTACGAAGTAGTTGCAGTCACCTGCAGCTGCGGCAACAAGTTTGAAACTCGTTCGACCATGGGCAGCGTCCTGGCGATCGACGTTTGCAACCTGTGCCACCCGTTCTACACCGGTAAGCAGAAAGTCCTGGACACCGGCGGCCGCGTACAGAAGTTCGCCGATCGCTTCGGCATGTTCGGTGCCAAGAAGTAATCATGCACATGGCGAAGCCTTCGGGGTTCGCGCTGTTGCAAAAGAAGGCGCCCCTTGTGGGCGCCTTTTTTGTGGCCGCGATCTGGCATTTCCCGGCCCTGGCCTTCTGCCCGATGCCCGACAGGGTGCAAGCGGTGGCGGTACGTCACGTGGTCGATGGCGACACCTTGCGCCTGAGCGATGGGCGCAGCGTGCGGTTGATCGGTATCAACGCCCCCGAAATCGGCCGCAAGGGGCGCTCCAGCGAACCTTATGCCGAGGCTGCCAAAAAGCGCCTGCAGGCGCTGGTGAAGGCCAGCGATGGCCGTGTCGGGCTGGTTCCGGGCGTCGAACCCAAGGACAAGTACGGCCGTATCCTGGCGCATATCTATGGCCGCACTGGTAACAATCTGGAAGCACAACTGCTCAGCGAGGGCCTGGGCTACCAGGTGGGCATTGCACCCAACGTGCAGCTGTCAGGCTGCCAGCAGCAGGCCGAGCATCAGGCACGCCAGGCCAGGGCAGGGCTGTGGAGACAATCACCGGTCACGCCTGGGCGCGAGGTGCGGCAATCCGGATTCGCGGTGATCGGCGGCAGGATCAACGGGATCGAGCGTAATCGCAGCGGCATCTGGCTGGAGCTTGACGAGAACGTGGTCCTGCAGGTTCCCGCTCGTCTGCAGCGCCACTTCCCCGCCAGCTTCTTCGCTAACCTCAAGGGACGCCAGGTCGAGGCGCGTGGCTGGGTGCTGGATCGATCCCGCAAGGGCGGGCTCAAGCCTGGGCAGCGACGCTGGCTGTTGCCATTGACCGATCCGAGCATGTTGGCGCTTGTTTCTGGCTAAATAGTTGTAGACATTTTGCTATTGGATTGTACACACTGGCTCCCGTAAGCCCCGTGGGTTATAGCGTAAAGTCGTAGGCCAAAGGCCTTGACACATAGTGACCGGGCAGTCTTGTCGCCCCCCGGCTCTTTGCGTATCCTCGGCGGTCCGTCAGAACAGTAAATAGCGGAATGCCCATCATGTCAGACCTGAAAACCGCCGCTCTCGAATACCACGCTCAGCCTCGTCCGGGGAAACTGAGCGTCGAGCTCTCCAAGCCAACCGCCACCGCCCGTGACCTCGCCCTGGCCTACAGCCCGGGTGTCGCCGAGCCTGTGCGCGAGATCGGCCGTGATCCGGAGCTGGCCTACAAGTACACCGGCAAGGGCAACCTGGTTGCGGTGATCTCCGATGGCACCGCCATCCTCGGTCTGGGTGATCTCGGTCCGCTGGCCTCCAAGCCGGTCATGGAAGGCAAGGGTGTTCTGTTCAAGCGTTTCGCCGGTATCGACGTGTTCGATATCGAAGTCGAGTCGGAGAGCCCGCAAGCCTTCATCGACACCGTTCGCCGCATCTCCATCACCTTCGGCGGCATCAACCTGGAAGACATCAAGGCACCTGAGTGCTTCGAGATCGAGCGCACGCTGATCGAGCAGTGCGACATTCCGGTCTTCCACGATGACCAGCACGGCACCGCGATCGTTACCGCGGCCGGCATGATCAACGCCCTGGAAATCGCCGGCAAGAAGCTCGAAGACGCCAAGATCGTCTGCCTGGGCGCCGGTGCCGCGGCCATCTCCTGCATGAAACTGCTGGTGAGCATGGGTGCCAAGGTCGAGAACATCTTCATGATCGACCGCAGCGGCGTGATCCACGCTGGCCGCGACGACCTGAACCAGTACAAGGCCCAGTTCGCCCACGCCACCGACAAGCGCACCCTGGCTGATGCCCTGGACGGCGCAGACGTGTTCGTCGGCTTGTCCGGTCCGAACCTGCTGAGCGCCGAAGGCCTGAAGTCGATGGCCGCCAACCCGATCGTGTTCGCCTGCTCGAACCCGGACCCGGAAATCGCCCCGGAGCTGGCTCACGCTACCCGCAGCGACGTGATCATGGCCACCGGTCGTTCCGACTACCCGAACCAGGTCAACAACGTACTGGGCTTCCCGTTCATCTTCCGTGGTGCCCTGGACGTTCGCGCCAAGCGTATCAACGAAGAGATGAAGATCGCTGCCGCCATCGCCCTGAAGGACCTGGCCAAGCTGCCGGTGCCGAAGGAAGTGTGCGAAGCCTATGGCGTGCAAGCCCTGGAGTTCGGCCGTGAGTACATCATTCCGAAGCCGCTGGATGCCCGCCTGATCACCGTGGTTTCCGATGCCGTGGCCAAGGCCGCCATCGAGTCCGGTGTAGCCACCCTGCCGTATCCGAAGCACTACCCGCTCAAGAGCGTGGATGACGTGTTCAACGGCTGATCCAGTCGTAGCGTCATGAAAAAGCCCCGGCTCGCAGGAATCGGGGCTTTTTGTTGGGCCTGGGTTATTGCGGGGCAGGCCTGCTCACGCGGAGTTCAATGTCATCCCTTTCAAGGCGATCGCGTCAGGGCTTGCTGGTGCTCGCCGACAGTCTTGCAGCGCCTACCAGATCGAGCGCTGCAAGGTTTTCGGCGAGCACCTGGCGGCCCTCACCAAAAACCTTCAAAGGTTGCCCTTTAGAACAGATCCATCGGCGCTGCTTCATCTGCCGGCAGCGGGCTGCCCGGTGCTGCGCCGTTGCCCAGTTCGTCCGCCGACGGTGGCGAGTCCTCGGCCTTGAACAGTTCGAAGTAGGCGTTCGGCGTGCTCGGTGTAGCGGCGCGGCCGCTGATTGGGTCGACGCGCAGGCTGAGGATGCCTTCGGGTTCGGCAGGTGGGTGCTCGGGCATGCCCTTGAGCGCGGCGCCCATGAAGCTCATCCAGATTGGCAGGGCCACGGTGCCGCCGTATTCGCGGCGCCCCAGGGTTTCCGGCTGGTCGAAGCCGACCCACACGGTAGTGACATAGTCAGCGTTGTAGCCGGAGAACCAGGCGTCCTTGGACTCGTTGGTGGTGCCGGTCTTGCCCGCCAGGTCCGAGCGGCCAAGGGCCAGAGCTCGGCGGCCGGTACCGCGCTTGATCACGTCCTGCAGCATGGTGGTGAGAATGTACGAGGTGCGGCCATCGATGATCTGCTCGGCAACGGCGGGCGCCTGGGACACTTGGGGGGGCGGGGTGAGCTGCCCTGCGGCCGACAGCGCTTCGCCTGGCATCGGGGCGGTGCTGATGGGTGCCTCAGGTGCGGCGAGGCCGGCCTGGTCCTGGCTGCCCTGCGGTACGCGTGGCGGGTTGGCGGTGAACAGGGTTTCGCCGTTGCGGCTCTCGACACGCTCGATAAGGTACGGGCTGATCTTGTAGCCGCCGTTGGCGAAGGTGCTCCAGCCGGTGGCGATCTCCATCGGCGTGAGTGTCGCGGTGCCCAGTGCCAGCGACAGGTTGCGCGGCAGGTCCTGTTTGTTGAAGCCGAACTTGGCGATGTAGTCGATGGTGCGATCCACGCCCATCGCCTGCAACAGGCGGATCGATACGAGGTTGCGCGACTTGTACAGCGCTTCGCGCATGCGGATCGGGCCGAGGAAGGTGTTGGTGTCGTTCTTCGGGCGCCAGACCTTGTCCAGGTACTCGTCGACGAACACGATCGGAGCATCGTTGACCAGGCTGGCGGCGGTGTAGCCGTTGTCCAGGGCGGCGCTGTAGACGAATGGCTTGAAGCTCGAGCCTGGCTGGCGCTTGGCCTGCACGGCGCGGTTGTAGTTGCTCTGCTCGAAGGAGAAACCGCCGACCAAGGCGCGGATGGCACCGTTGTAAGGGTCGAGGGTGACCAGTGCGCTCTGGGCGCCGGGCACCTGGCTGAACTTGAGCTTGCCATCCTCCTGGCGTTGCAGGCGCACCAGGTCGCCGACCTGGGCCACATCGGCCGCTGATTGCGGCGAGCGCCCCTGCGAGTTGCTGTTGAGGTAAGGGCGGGCCCATTTCATGGTGTCCCAGGCGACGTTTTCCTCCAGGCCGCCACGGGTCATCACCTTCAACCCGGTCTTCTCGACCTGGGTGACGATGGCGGGCTCCAGGCCACCCAGGGTGCGTTGCTTGCTCAGCTCCTGCAGCCAGGCCGCACGCGTCTTGCCAGGGAAGCGCGCCTCGGGGCCGCGGTAGCCGTGGCGTTCGTCGTACTCGCTGAGGCCGTTAAGGACCGCGCTGTTGGCCATCTGCTGCATGTCGCTCGGCACCGTGGTGGTGACCCGGAAGCCTTCGGTATAGGCGTCGCTGCCGTAGCGACCGACCATCTCGGCCCGGGCCATCTCGGCGACGTACGGCGCATTCACTTCCGGGGTCGGTACGTGGTAGCTGGCATTCAGCGGTTCAGCCAGGGCGGCCTGGTAGCTGGCTTCATCGATCTTGCCGAGTTTGTACATGCGCCCGAGGATCCAGTCGCGGCGCTCCTTGGCGCGTACCGGGTTGGCCAGCGGGTTGAAGCGCGAGGGTGCCTTGGGCAGGCCGGCGATCATGGCCATCTGCGCCAGGCTGACGTCGCGAATCGACTTGCCGTAGTACACCTGTGCCGCGGCGTCGATGCCGTAGGCACGGTTGCCCAGGTAGATCTTGTTGACGTACAGCTCGAGAATTTCGTCCTTGGTCAATTCCCGCTCGATCTGCAGGGCCAGGAGAATCTCGTTGGTCTTGCGCGAGAAGCTGCGTTCGCTGGTGAGGAAGAAGTTCTTTGCCACCTGCATGGTGATGGTGCTGCCGCCGCTCTGGATGTGCCCGGACTTGACCAACTGCGAGGCCGCGCGCATCAGGCTGCTAGGGTCGACGCCATAGTGGTTGAGGAAATTGTCGTCCTCAGCGGACAGAAGCGCCTGGATGAACTGTGGGGGAATTTCCTGGAACTTGATCGGCGAGCGCCGCATCTCGCCGAACTCGGCGATCAGCTTGCCGTCGCTACTGTAGACCCTCAGGGGGATTTGCAACTGGACGCTTCTGAGCGCGTCGACCGAGGGCAGGTTGGGACTAAGATACAGAAACGCACCGCTCACACCGAGAACGAGCGCGCAGATGACGGCGACGAGAGACCACCAGAAGAACTTCAGCAGGCGTATCAAGGCTTTTGGGTGTCCAGGTTGAGAGTGGATTGCGCGCAGGGCCGGCGGGCAGGAAAACGCTGGCCATTATAAGCATTTTTCGCCCCGTCGGGTGACCGCCCGGGGAGAGGGACGACCGCCTGCGCCGCAAGGGGGCAGGCAGCCAATGACCAGGAAGGAACAGCCATGCTTGGACGCTTTGGCAGGGACGCCGGTTCACTGCTGGGGGTGGAAATCGCCTCCGACGCCGTACGGATGCTGCACCTGCGCCGCGAGCGTGGCGGTTGTCGGGTGATGGGTTGGGCGCAAGAGCGCCTTGGTGACGCGCCAGGCAGTTCATTGGGGCGTGACGAGGTGGAGTGCCTGGTCGCGGGACTGCGACAGGCACATGCCAGGTGTCGGACTTCGCAGTCCCGGGTCGCCCTGGCGTTGCCGGCATCGCAGGTCATCTGCAAGGTTTGCCGCCTGCCTGCAGGGTTGCCCGGCCATGGCGTCGAAGCCGCCTTGCTTGCACAGGCCGAGCAGCTGTTTCCCTTTCCTGTGGAAGACCTTGCCCTGGATTTCCAGGTGTATGGCCCATGCGCGGAGGATGCCGGGCAGGTCGAGGTGTTGGTGGTGGCCTGTAGGCAAAGTCAGCTCGACCCACTGGAGCGCGTGTTCGCGCAAGCCAGCCTGCAGTTGGTAGCTGTGGAGGTGGACAGCTTTGCGTTGCGCCGGGCATTGGTGGCCGAGGCGCAGGCAAGCGTCACGGCGCTGCTGCAGTTGGAGCGGGACGAGGTAGTCCTGCATCGTTGGCAGGGAGGCCACATACCGCATCGGCAGCGCCGTGTCGTGCCCTCTGTGGCGCGTTGGGCCGAGGCTGTCGAGGGGCTCTGGCAGTCGGGTGCCGAGGGCGCGTTGGAGCAAGTTGTGTTGTTCGGGGCCACCGCCGATGAGGTTCGGGCAGCAGAGCTGTCCGAGCGTCTGGGCGTGAAATGCCATGTCGGCCGCCCGGGGCCTCTGGCCGGCGAATTCGATGAAGCCAGCGTGCCCGCTGCCGCCATGGCCTTGGTCTGTGGCTTGGCAATGGGAGGCCTGGCATGAAAGGACGACTGAATCTGATGCCCTGGCGCGAACAGCGCCGGGCAAGCGTTGTGCGGCGATTCCAGATCACCCTGGTCGCCACGCTGGTGGTGGCGCTGTGCGGGGTCATGTTGCTCGATCGAACGGCGCGGTCGCGTCTGGCCAGACAGGCGCAGGTTGTCGCCACGCAGCAGGCGGCCGTTGAGCGGTTGGACGCTTCGCTGCGGCAGATCGACCAGTTGCGTGAAACACGGGATGCGTTGTCGGCCGAGCAAGCGGCGGTGTCTGCGCTGGACGCAGCGCGAGCGCAGTTGCCTGGGCTGTTTCTCGCATTGGAGCAGGCAATGCCCGAAGGCGCGCGCTTGACCGAGGTGGGTGTGGAGGACGGGCATCTGCGCCTTGCCGGATTGGCAGCCTCTGCTTCAGTGGTGGCCCGGCTTATGCGCGGCTTGGAGCAGGTAACGATGGTACGGGACCTGCAGCTTGTTCACTTGCGGCGTCATGGCCAGGGCGATGAATTCCTGCTGGCGGCGCGCTTGTTGGCGGGTGAGTCATGAACCGCCTGTGGGCCCAGGATTGGCAGGGCCTGGCGGCCCGGTCCCGGTTGTTCCGGTGGGTGGTGGCAGCAGGGTTGCTGTTTCTGGTGACTTTTGTGGGTTATTTCGCCCGCCTGCGTGAGCCGCTCAATAGGCATGCCGAGGCAGTCCAGAGACAGTTGCAGCTACAGGGCGTCCTGGAGGATGGGGCGGGAAAACTTGTCGAGCTGGAGCGAGCGCAGCAGGCTCTGGAACAAGCCAGGATGGGGCTGCAAGCGTTGCGATGGCGACTGGCTGCGGGCGAGGGCATGAGTGAACTGCTTGACCAGTTGGCCTTGTCGGGCCATGAGCATGGCCTGTCGTTCGAACGCATCGAGGTAAACGAAGCGCTGCAGGCAGCAGGGTACCGTCTGCAGCCTCTGGATATCAGCGTGCACGGGCGCTACCCGGCGTTGCGCTTATGGCTTGAGCAGTGGCTACAGCAGTTGCGTTTGCTGAACGTGCCCCATCTCAGGTTGGCCTTGCAGGAAGAGGGCACAGGGGTGGTTGGCGCACGGTTGCTGATACATGCCTATCACCCAGGGGAAGAGCTTCCCGTGCCGGCTGCCTTGGCGGATGAGCCTGCCCAGGCTGCTCAGTCGAAGACCACGTTCGATCCATTTCAGGCCTGGTTACCCGCCACACACGGTAAAGAGCTGCGGCATATTCCCTTGGCGCGATTGGAAATGGTCGGAAGCCTGTCCCAGTCAGGGCGCCGCCAGGCGTTGTTGCGTTCGGCGGGACACGTGTATCGGGTCGGTCAAGGCGACCGGCTCGGGTTGGATGAGGGGGTCGTGGTGGCAATCGATGCCGATCGGCTGGAGGTCCGCGAGCAGATCTACCTTGGCGGGCGTTGGCAGGCGCGTTCCAGGTATCTGGTGCTTGTAGAACGTGAGCAAGGAGAGGTCAGGGATGAGGCCGAGACGATGGTTGAGCGGCGTGGGGTTGATGTTGAGCATCCTGGCGGTGCAGGCAGCGGAGCTTCAGGGTGAGCCGATGTCGCTCAACTTCCAGGATGTCGAGCTGCGCTCGGTGCTTAAGGTCATGGCCGAGCACGCCGGCGTCAACCTGGTTGCCAGTGATTCGGTGCAGGGGCGGATAACCCTGCGCCTGGAGGACGTGCCCTGGGGGCAGGCGCTCGACCTGGTGCTGCGCAGCAAGGGGCTGGGTAGGCGCCAGGAGGGTAATGTGCTGCTGATCGCCCCCGTTGCGGAACTGGCCGGGCAGGCCCGGGGTATGGGCGAGGAGGTGTTGCTGGAGCCCTTGCGGCGTGAACTGATCCCGGTCTTTCATGCCAAGGCCGCCGAGCTGGCGGAGCTGTTGCTGGCGAGCCTGGCCGATGACGGCATTCTGACGGGGCGCGGCAGCCTCAGTGTGGATGCGCGGACCAACACGCTGGTGGTCACCCAGCCTGGCGAACGGCTTGCCGAGCTGCGCAGGCTGGTGACGCAACTGGATGTGCCGGTGCGCCAGGTCATGATCGAGGCGCGTATCGTCGAGGCCAGCGTCGATTACGAGAAGGTGCTGGGCGTGCGATGGGGTGGCCCGTTGTATGGGGGGGACAGTCGCCTGGGTAGCGACCTGTTCGTCGATCTCGGGGTCGAGCGGGCCAATGCCGGGCTCGGGGTGGGGTTGCTGCGCAGCGACATTCTGCTGGACCTGGAGCTCAGCGCCATGGAGAAGAGCGGCAATGGCGAGGTCATCTCCCAGCCCAAGGTGGTCACGGCCGACAAGGAGACTGCGCGCATACTCAAGGGCACCGAAGTGCCGTATCAGGAGACCACCCGCAGTGGCGCCACCTCGATTTCCTTTCGCGAGGCCTCCCTGTCGCTGGAGGTGACGCCGCAGATCACCCCGGATGGCAAGGTAGTGATGGATGTGCGTGTGACCAAGGACGAGCCCGACTTCATCAATGCGCTGAACGATGTGCCGCCGATCCGCAAGAATGAGGTCACGGCGAAGGTCCGGGTGGCCGATGGGCAGACCATTGTGATTGGTGGCGTGTACTCGACGTCGCAGAACAAAGTGGTCGACAAGGTGCCATTTTTCGGTGATCTGCCGTATGTTGGGCGGCTGTTTCGACGCGATGCATTACAAGAGAAAAAATCCGAGCTGCTGGTCTTCCTGACTCCGCGTATCATGAGTGACCAGGCGATTGCTGTGAGTCGTTGATTCTGTGCGAAATTTGATACTTGTAGGGCCCATGGGCGCTGGAAAAAGCACCATCGGGCGCCTGTTGGCCAAAGAGCTGCGCCTGCTGTTCAAGGATTCCGACAAGGAAATCGAGCTGCGAACCGGCGCCAACATACCGTGGATCTTCGACAAGGAAGGCGAGCCGGGCTTTCGCGACCGCGAGCAGGCGATGATCGCCGAACTCTGCGCGCTTGATGGTGTGGTTCTGGCGACCGGTGGCGGCGCAGTGATGCGCGACGCCAACCGTGCCGCGCTGCATGCCGGTGGCCGGGTGATCTACCTGCATGCCTCGGTGGAGCAGCAAGTGGGGCGCACCTCCCGTGACCGCAACCGACCGCTGTTGCGCACCGCCAACCCGGAAGCCACTTTGCGTGCCCTGCTTGAAACACGCGACCCGCTCTATCGCGAGATTGCCGACCTGGTGGTGGAAACCGACGAACGGCCACCGCGCATGGTCGTGCTCGACATTCTCGAGCGTCTGCAGAAGTTGCCGCCCCGCTGAGCGGGGTCTATCCTCGGCGACCAACGCCGAGACGGGGTTGAACGTCACCGCGTGGGGCCACAGCGCCACCGCGCCCAAGTACATTGTGGGGATACATGCAGACACTTAAGGTCGACCTGGGCGAGCGTAGCTACCCGATCTACATTGGCGAAGGCCTGCTTGACCAGCCCGAGCTGCTGGCGCCGCATATTGCCGGCCGGCAGGTCGCCATCGTCTCCAACGAGACCGTCGCACCCCTGTACCTCGAACGCCTGAGCAAGACCCTGGGTGCCTACTCGGTGCTGCCGGTGGTGTTGCCCGACGGCGAGGCCCACAAGAATTGGGAAACCCTGCAACTGATCTTCGATGCCCTGCTGACCGCGCGTCATGACCGGCGCACCACCGTGGTCGCCCTCGGTGGCGGGGTGATCGGTGACATGGCCGGCTTTGCCGCGGCCTGCTACCAGCGTGGGGTCGACTTCATCCAGGTGCCCACCACGCTGCTGTCCCAGGTGGACTCCTCGGTGGGCGGCAAGACCGGCATCAACCACCCGCTGGGCAAGAACATGGTCGGTGCCTTCTACCAGCCCAACGCAGTGCTGATCGACACTACCAGCCTGAAAACCTTGCCTGCGCGTGAGTTGTCCGCCGGTCTCGCCGAAGTCATCAAGTACGGCCTGATCTGCGACAAGCCATTCCTCGCCTGGCTCGAGGACAATATGCAGGCGCTACGCGCCCTGGACTCCGTCGCCCTGACCGAGGCCATCCGTCGCTCCTGCGCGGCCAAGGCCGCCGTGGTTGGTGCTGATGAGCGCGAATCGGGCGTGCGTGCCACGCTCAACCTTGGCCACACCTTCGGCCATGCCATCGAAACACACATGGGTTATGGCGTCTGGCTGCACGGCGAAGCCGTGGCGGCCGGCACGGTCATGGCCCTGGAAATGTCCATGCGCCTGGGCTGGATCGACCAGCCGGCGCGTGATCGCGGAATTCGCCTGCTGCAGGACGCAGGATTGCCGGTGGTGCCACCACAGGAAATGACCCCGGCGCATTTCATGGAGCACATGGCGGTCGACAAGAAAGTGCTCGACGGGCGCCTGCGCCTGGTGCTGCTGCGCCAGCTGGGCGAGGCCGTCGTCACCGACGACTATTCGACAGAGATTCTTCAGGCCACGCTGGCGGCGGATTACCGCGCGATCGTGGCCCAGCTTTGAGGTTGTGACAACGCAATGACCAGTCTGCATGCCGATGAGGCGTTTCTCGATCATTACCAGCTGAGCCACGATCCGTTCGCACCCCGGGTGCCCGGTTTCAAGTTCTTTCCCGCCCAGCGCAAGCCAGTGCTTGGCCAGCTGCACCACCTGGCGCGTTACAGCCAGTTGATGCTGGCGGTCACCGGCCCTGTGGGCAGCGGCAAGACTTTGCTGCGCCAGGCGTTGGTGGCCAGCACCAACAAGCAGTCGGTGCAAAGCGTGGTGGTATCCGCCCGTGGCGCCAGCGACGCGGCCAGCGTGCTCGGTCAGGTGGCGCAGTCGCTGGGCGTGGCGCAGCCGGAAGTGCAGGCGATCCTGTCGCAGGTGGTGCAGCTGGCGCTGACCGGCCAGGAAGTCTATCTGCTGGTGGACGATGCGGAACAACTTGACGAGTCGGCACTCCAAGCGTTGCTGGAGTTGGCGGCAGGCGTAGCTGAAGGGCGTCCGCACGTGTTCCTGTTCGGCGAGCCTTCGCTGATCGCCGGGTTGGATGAGCTCAATGCCGATGGCGAGCGCTTCCACGTCATTGAACTGGCCCCGTACAGCGAGGAAGAAACCCGCGAGTACCTGGAGCAGCGCCTGGAGGGTGCTGGCCGGGGCATCGAGGTGTTCACCGCCGAGCAGATCGTCGACATCCACGAAAACGCCGACGGCTGGCCTGGGAACATCAACCAGGTCGCCCGCGATACCTTGATCGAAGCCATGATCGCCAGCCGTACCACGGTCAAGCGACCATCCATGGGGTTCAAAATGCCTAAGAAACACGTGCTCGCGTTGTCCGCAGTGGTCGTGGTCGCCGTTGGCGCGGCGGTCCTGATGCCCAAGAAAGGCGACAAGGCCCCGGCCGACGCGCCCCCCGCTGCCCAGGCCCAACTGCCCCTGGGTCAGGGCGGCAACGGCGGCGCGCCCGCCATCGAGTTCTCCGGCTCCTCGCAGCCCATGCCGTTGCCGCTGGTCGGCCAGTCGCAGCCGGTAATGCGCGAACCGCTGGCCCAGGCCGCTGGCATGGGTGAAGGTGAAGACGGCGGGCCGGCCGACAACACTGCACTGCAGCCAGCCACGCCATCGGCTGCCGTGCCGCCGACCGTGACCACCATCGCGCCGCCGCAAGGTGCCACCGCCAGTCCTGCGCCGGCCCCGGCCCAGCCGGTGACCAGCGCTCCGGTACAGCCGGTTGCGCCTGCGACAAAACCTGTAGCAACCCAACCGGCAAAGCCGGTTGCACCTGCCAAGCCGGCCCCGGCCCCGACCCAGGTCGCGAGCGCCAAGCCTGCAGCCAAACCTGCCGAAAAACCGGCTGCTGGCGGGGCCGGCAACAGCAGCTGGTACGCTGGCCAGAAGCCCGGTAATTACGTGGTACAGATCTTCGGCACCAGCTCCGAGGCGTCGGCGCAGTCGTTCGTCAAGGCGCAGGGTGGCGACTATCGCTACTTCAGGAAAAACCTGCAGGGCAAGCCGCTGTACGTGGTGACCTACGGCAACTTCGCCAACCGCGATGCCGCCGCTGCGGCAATCAAGAACTTGCCAGCCAAGGTCCAGGCTGGTAAACCTTGGCCACGTACCGTGGGCAGCGTCCAACAAGAGCTGGCCACGGCCCGCTGATACCTTCCGGGCGGCATCACCCCGCCGCCCAGTTGCTGAGCGACTTCTAGCTTTCAACTAGCCTGCTGCGCCCAAGCGCGGCAGGCTTTTCTGTCCCAGACTGCCGGCCACAAGCCCTTTCTTGCAGTCCTGGCTGAAACGCTTCAGACTCCAGTCAAGCCGCTATCACGGCGAACGACTTAAAAACATTCAAAATTGCGACATAAATTTTCAATGGTGAGACATGAAAATTTGTGGGCGTCGCTGTCGCTGTGCAACAATGGTTTTCCATGGCCACCGCAAAAAAGCTGGCGTTTGATCGGCGTGGATGGTAAGTGGTTGTTAAAAAAGAGATTTGCCTCCGGTTGAGAGGTAAACCTGGTGAGAAAGTGTCTATGAAAACAGGTCTGTACCATCCCGAAGAATTCAAGGACAACTGTGGTTTCGGCCTGATCGCCCATATGACGGGCGAGCCGAGTCACCACCTTCTGCAAACCGCCATGCAGGCGCTGACCTGCATGACCCACCGCGGCGGCATCAACGCCGACGGCAAGACCGGCGACGGTTGCGGTCTGCTCATGCAGAAGCCCGATCAATTCCTGCGCGCCGTGGCACAGGAGCACTTCGCCGTCGAGCTGCCCAGGCAGTACGCCGTCGGCATGGTGTTCTTCAACCAGGACCCGGTCAAAGCCGAAGCCGCCCGCGCCAACATGGATCGCGAGATCGTCAACGCCGGCCTCAAGCTGGTGGGTTGGCGCAAGGTGCCGATCGATACCAGCGTCCTTGGCCGCCTGGCCCTGGAGCGCCTGCCGCAGATCGAACAGGTGTTCATCGGCGGCGAAGGCCTGAGCGATCAGGAATTCGCCATCAAGCTGTTCAGTGCCCGTCGCCGTTCGTCCGTGGCCAACGCCCACGACGCCGACCACTACATCTGCAGCTTCTCGCACAAGACCATCATCTACAAAGGCCTGATGATGCCGCGCGATCTCGCGGCGTTCTATCCGGACCTCGGTGACGAGCGCCTGCAGACCGCAATCTGCGTGTTCCACCAGCGCTTCTCCACCAACACCCTGCCGAAGTGGCCGCTGGCGCAGCCCTTCCGCTTCCTCGCCCACAACGGCGAGATCAACACCATCACCGGCAACCGCAACTGGGCCATGGCCCGTCGCACCAAGTTCGCCAACGACCTGATCCCCGACCTCGAAGAGCTCGGTCCGCTGGTCAATCGCGTCGGTTCCGACTCATCCAGCATGGACAACATGCTCGAGCTGATGGTCACTGGCGGCATCGACTTGTTCCGCGGCGTGCGCATGCTGGTACCGCCAGCCTGGCAGAACGTCGAGACCATGGACGCCGACCTGCGCGCCTTCTACGAATACAACTCCATGCACATGGAACCGTGGGATGGCCCGGCCGGTATCGTCATGACCGAAGGCCGCCACGCGGTGTGCCTGCTCGACCGCAACGGCCTGCGCCCGGCGCGTTGGGTCACCACCACCAACGGCTATATCACCATCGCGTCGGAGATCGGCGTATGGGGTTACCAGCCTGAAGATGTCGTCGCCAAGGGCCGTGTCGGCCCAGGCCAGATCCTTGCCGTCGATACCGAGACCGGCCAGATCCTCGACACCGACGCCATCGACAACCGCCTGAAGTCGCGCCATCCGTACAAGCGTTGGTTGCGCCAGCACGCCACGCGCATCCAGGCGACCCTGAGCGACGACCAGGGCGTGGCCAGCTACGACGCTGACCAGCTCAAGCAGTACATGAAGATGTTCCAGGTCACCTTCGAGGAGCGTGACCAGGTGCTGCGCCCGCTCGGCGAGCAGGGCCAGGAAGCGGTCGGCTCGATGGGTGACGACACGCCGATGGCCGTGCTGTCCCAGCGCGTGCGTTCGCCGTACGATTTCTTCCGTCAGCAGTTCGCCCAGGTGACCAACCCGCCGATCGACCCGCTGCGCGAAGCGATCGTCATGTCCCTGGAAATCTGCCTGGGCGCCGAGCGCAACATCTTCCAGGAGTCCCCCGAGCACGCTTCGCGGGTGATCCTCAGCTCGCCGGTCATCTCGCCCGCCAAGTGGCGTTCGCTGATGAACCTGGAGCGCGAAGGTTTCGACCGCCAGCTGATCGACCTCAACTATGAGCAAAGCCTCGGCCTTGAAGCGGCCATCCGCAATATCGCCGACCAGGCCGAAGAAGCGGTGCGCGGCGGCAAGACCCAGCTGGTGCTCAGCGACCGCTACATTGCCCCGGGCAAACTGCCGGTACACGCCTCGCTGGCCGTAGGCGCAGTACACCATCGCCTGACCGAACAAGGGCTGCGTTGCGACAGCAACATCCTGGTCGAGACCGCCACTGCTCGCGACCCGCACCACTTCGCCGTGCTGCTGGGCTTCGGTGCCTCGGCTGTCTATCCGTACCTGGCCTACGAAGTGCTGGCCGACCTGATCCGCACCGGCGAAGTGCTGGGCGATCTGGACGAAGTGTTCAAGTACTACCGCAAGGGCATCTCCAAGGGCCTGCTGAAGATCTTGTCGAAGATGGGCATCTCCACCATCACCTCGTACCGTGGCGCCCAGCTGTTCGAAGCCATCGGCCTGTCCGAGGAAGTGGTTGGCCTGAGCTTCAAGGGCGTGTCGAGCCGCATCAAGGGGGCGCGTTTCGAAGACCTGGAGAGCGACCAGAAGCTGCTGGCCGCCGAAGCCTGGAGCGCGCGCAAGCCGATCCAGCAAGGTGGGCTGCTCAAGTTCGTCCATGGTGGCGAATACCATGCCTACAACCCGGACGTGGTCAACACCCTACAGGCCGCCGTGCAACAGGGCGACTACGCCAAGTTCAAGGAATACACCACGTTGGTCGACCAGCGTCCGGTGTCGATGATCCGCGACCTGCTGAAAGTGAAAGTGGCCGACCAGGCCCTGCCGTTGGATGAAATCGAGCCGCTGGACGCGATCCTCAAGCGCTTCGACTCCGCCGGCATCTCGCTGGGTGCGCTGTCGCCAGAGGCGCACGAAGCCCTGGCTGAGGCGATGAACCGCCTGGGCGCGCGCTCCAACTCCGGTGAGGGCGGTGAAGACCCGGCCCGCTACGGCACCATCAAAAGCTCGAAGATCAAGCAGGTGGCCACCGGCCGCTTTGGCGTGACCCCGGAATACCTGGTCAACGCCGAAGTGCTGCAGATCAAGGTCGCCCAGGGCGCCAAACCCGGCGAGGGCGGCCAGCTGCCAGGTGGCAAGGTCAACGGCCTGATTGCCAGGCTGCGCTACGCGGTACCGGGCGTGACCCTGATCTCGCCACCGCCGCACCACGACATCTATTCGATCGAAGACTTGGCCCAGCTGATCTACGATCTCAAGCAGGTGAATCCACAGGCCCTGGTTTCGGTCAAGCTGGTCGCCGAGGCCGGCGTAGGTACCATTGCCGCCGGCGTGGCCAAGGCCTATGCCGACCTGATCACCATTTCCGGCTACGACGGCGGCACCGGCGCTTCGCCGCTGACCTCGATCAAGTACGCCGGTGCCCCGTGGGAACTGGGCCTGGCTGAAACCCACCAGACCCTGCGCGGCAACGACCTGCGCGGCAAGGTGCGGGTGCAGACCGACGGCGGCCTGAAAACCGGCCTCGACGTGATCAAGGCCGCGATCCTCGGTGCCGAGAGCTTCGGCTTCGGCACCGCGCCGATGATCGCCCTGGGCTGCAAGTACCTGCGCATCTGCCACCTGAACAACTGCGCCACCGGCGTGGCCACCCAGAACGACAAACTGCGCAAGGACCACTACATCGGCACCGTCGACATGGTGATCAACTTCTTCACCTTCGTCGCCGAAGAGACCCGCGAGTGGCTGGCCAAGCTGGGCGTGCGCAGCCTGGGCGAGCTGATCGGCCGTACCGACTTGCTCGATGTGCTGCCGGGCGACACCGAGCGCCAGGGCCACCTCGACCTGTCACCGCTGCTGGGCAGCTCGCACATCCCGGCCGACAAGCCGCAGTTCTGCCAAGTGGACAAGAACCCGCCGTTCGACCAGGGCGAACTGGCCGAGAAGATGGTCGCCATGGCCCTGCCGGCGATCCGCGACATGGCTGGTGGCGAATTCGCCATGGACATCTGCAACTGCGACCGTTCCATCGGTGCGCGCATCTCTGGCGAAATCGCCAGGCTGCACGGCAACCAGGGCATGGCCGCGGCGCCGATCACCTTCCGCTTCAAGGGCACCGCGGGCCAGAGCTTCGGCGTGTGGAACGCCGGCGGTTTGAACCTGCACCTGGAAGGCGACGCCAACGACTACGTCGGCAAGGGCATGACCGGGGGCAAGGTGACCATCGTGCCACCGGCCGGCAGCCCGTTCGAAACCCAGCACAGCGCCATCGTCGGCAACACCTGCCTGTATGGCGCCACCGGCGGCAAGCTGTTCGCCGCAGGCACCGCGGGCGAGCGCTTCGCTGTACGTAACTCCGGCGCCCACGCTGTGGTCGAGGGCACCGGCGATCACTGCTGTGAATACATGACCGGCGGCTTTGTCTGCGTCCTGGGCAAGACCGGTTACAACTTCGGTTCTGGCATGACTGGCGGCTTCGCCTATGTGCTCGACATGGACAACAGCTTCTTCGACAAACTCAACCACGAGCTGGTGGAAATCCAGCGTATCAGTGGTGAGGCGATGGAAGCCTACCGCAGCCACCTGGCGCGGGTCCTGGGCGAGTACGTGGAAGAGACCGGCAGCGAGTGGGGGCGTGAGCTCTCGGAGAACCTGGACGACTACGTGCGGCGCTTCTGGCTGGTCAAGCCGAAGGCGGCCAACCTCAAGCACCTGTTGTCCAGCACCCGTGCCAACCCGCAGTAAGAACAGCTGCAAGTGGCGAGCCCCGTGTGCGGGGTTCGTCGGGCTTACGTGATCGTCTTGCAGCTTGCAGCGTGTAGCTGGCAACTGCGGTAAAGAGGTTTTGAAAAATGGCTGAACGTCTGAGCAACGACTTCCAGTTCATCGAAGTGGGGCGCAAAGACCCCAAGAAAAAGCTGCTGCGCCAGCGCAAGAAGGAGTTCGTCGAGATCTACGAACCCTTCAAGCCGCAGCAGTCCGTGGAGCAGGCGCACCGCTGCCTGGGCTGCGGCAACCCGTATTGCGAGTGGAAATGCCCGGTGCACAACTTCATCCCCAACTGGTTGAAGCTGGTTTCCGAGGGCAACATCCTGGCGGCAGCCGAGCTGTCGCACCAGACCAACACCCTGCCGGAAGTCTGTGGCCGTGTGTGCCCGCAGGACCGCCTGTGCGAGGGTGCCTGCACCTTGAACGACGGCTTCGGCGCGGTCACCATCGGTTCGGTGGAGAAGTACATCACCGACACCGCGTTCGCCATGGGCTGGCGCCCGGACATGTCCAAGGTCAAGCCGACCGGCAAGCGTGTCGCCATCATCGGCGCCGGCCCGGCCGGCCTGGGCTGTGCCGACGTGCTGGTACGTGCCGGCGTAACCCCGGTGGTATTCGACCGCAACCCCGAGATTGGTGGCCTGCTGACTTTCGGCATCCCCGAGTTCAAGCTGGAAAAGACCGTGCTGAGCAATCGCCGCGAAGTCTTCACCGGCATGGGCATCGAGTTCCGCCTGAACACCGAGGTGGGCCGCGACATCACCATGGAGCAACTGCTCGCCGAGTACGACGCGGTGTTCATGGGCATGGGCACCTACACCTACATGAAGGGCGGCTTCCCCGGCGAGGACTTGCCGGGCGTGCACGACGCGCTGGATTTCCTGATCGCCAATGTCAACCGCAACCTCGGTTTCGAGAAGTCGCCGGAAGACTTCGTCGACATGCAGGGCAAGAAGGTCGTGGTGCTTGGCGGTGGCGACACCGCGATGGACTGCAACCGTACCTCAATCCGCCAGGGCGCCAAGTCGGTGACCTGTGCCTATCGCCGTGACGAGGCCAACATGCCGGGTTCGCGCAAAGAGGTGAAGAACGCCAAGGAAGAGGGCGTGAAGTTCCTCTACAACCGCCAGCCCATCGCCATCGTCGGCGAGGACAAGGTCGAGGGCGTGAAGGTGGTCGAGACCCGTCTCGGCGAGCCGGATGCCCGTGGTCGCCGCAGCCCCGAGCCGATCCCGGGCTCCGAGGAGATCCTGCCGGCCGACGCCGTGGTGATTGCCTTCGGCTTCCGCCCGAGCCCGGCGCCGTGGTTCGAGCAGTTCGGTATCCAGATGGACAGCCAGGGCCGCGTGGTGGCTCCGGAGAAGGGCAAGTTCAAGCACCAGACCAGCAACCCGAAAGTGTTTGCCGGTGGTGACATGGTGCGGGGTTCGGATCTGGTGGTGACGGCGATCTTCGAAGGGCGTACCGCAGCCGAAGGCATTCTGGATTACCTCGAAGTCTGATGTTGCCTGAACCGGCCTCATCGCCGGCAAGCCGGCTCCCACAAAGGCAGTGCCTTACCCTGTGGGAGCCGGCTTGCCGGCGATGAGGCCATCAGATGCAACCCCAAGACCTCGTTTTGTATACAAAAATGCTTGATCCATGGCACCTGATAGACAAAACGCATGGCCATGGCCGTGCCTTTTGCGTCCGCGTCTGAGAAAATGCCCGCACTTTTTTTCCGGATGCCGACATGACTGCCCTGAAGAACGATCGTTTCCTGCGTGCACTGCTCAAGCAACCCGTAGATGTCACCCCGGTATGGATGATGCGCCAGGCCGGCCGCTACCTCCCGGAGTATCGCGCCAGCCGCGCCAAGGCCGGTGACTTCATGAGCCTGTGCATGAACCCGCAGTTCGCCTGCGAGGTCACCCTGCAGCCGCTGGACCGCTACCCGCTGGACGCGGCGATCCTGTTCTCGGACATCCTCACCATCCCCGACGCCATGGGCCAGGGCCTGTACTTCGAGACCGGCGAAGGCCCGCGCTTCAAGAAAGTCATCAGCAGCCTGGCCGACATCGAAGCGTTGCCGATCCCCGACCCGCAGCAGGACCTGGGCTACGTGATGGACGCGGTCAGCACCATCCGCCGCGAGCTCAACGGCCGCGTCCCGCTGATCGGCTTCTCCGGCAGCCCGTGGACCCTCGCCACCTACATGGTGGAAGGTGGTTCGTCCAAGGACTTCCGCAAGATCAAGGCCATGGCCTATGACAACCCGCAGGCCCTGCACCTGCTGCTGGACAAGCTGGCGCAGTCGGTCACCAGCTACCTCAACGGGCAGATCCAGGCGGGCGCTCAGGCGGTGCAGATCTTCGATACCTGGGGTGGCAACCTGTCGGCGGCGGCCTACCAGGAATTCTCCCTGGCCTACATGCGCAAGATCGTCAGCGGCCTGATCCGCGAGCACGAAGGGCGCAAGGTGCCCGTGATCCTGTTCACCAAGAACGGCGGCCTGTGGCTGGAAAGCATCGCCGATGCAGGTGCTGACGCGCTGGGCCTGGACTGGACCTGCGAGATCGGCGATGCCCGCCGCCGCGTCGGGGACAAGGTTGCGTTGCAGGGCAACATGGACCCGACCGTGCTGTACGCCAACCCCGAGGCGATTCGCAAGGAAGTGGCGCGCATCCTGGCCAGCTACGGCAAGGGCAGCGGCCACGTGTTCAACCTGGGCCATGGCATCACCCCGGAAGTCGACCCGGAGCACGCCGGCGTATTCATCAACGCCGTGCATGAGCTTTCGGCGCAGTACCACCAGTAACCGGTGTGCAACGCAAAAAGCCCGGCCAAGTGCCGGGCTTTTTGTTGTATTAAGTTTCAATTCAGCGATCATCGGTAATCTGGGGCCATCAAAACGCAAACAGGACCCGATCATCATGAAAGCCCGTTACCTGCCCCTGATTCTCGCCCCACTGTTCAGCACCGCCGCCCTGGCCGCCGGCTACACAGGCCCCGGTGCCCAGTCCGTGACCACGGTGGCTGCCGCCAACGATGCCGCCGACGACACCCCGGTGGTACTGCAAGGCTACGTGACCAAGAAGATCAACAACGACGACAAGTACGAGTTCAAGGACAACACCGGCACCATCACCGTCGAGATCGACGACGAAGACCTGCCAGCGACGCCGTTCAACGACAAGACAAAGGTCAAGCTGACCGGCGAGGTGGAAAAGCACCTGATGAGCCGTGAGGTGGATGTGGATATCGTCGAGATCATCAACTGATCCAAGGACCTCATCGCCGGCAAGCCGGCTCCCAAAAGGTTGTGGGAGCCGGCTTGTCGTGGCGACGAACCGCGGCGATTGGGCTGCAAAGCAGCCCCACTCAGGCAGTCTTCGGCGCCAACCTGCTCAAATGCAACGCCACCAGCAACGCCACCGCCAACAGGCTGCCGATGAACAGCCCGATACCGTTCCAGCCCCACTGGTGCCAGAACACCCCGCCCGCCGTCCCGGCGACACTCGACCCCGCGTAATAGCTGAACAGGTACAGCGAAGAAGCTTGCCCCTTGGCCCTCAGCGCCCGGCGGCCGATCCAGCTGCTGGCCACCGAATGCGCGCCAAAGAAGCCGAAGGTGAACACCAGCATGCCGAGAATGATCATGGCCAGCGGGTTGGCCAATGTCATGAGCAGGCCGCCGGCCATGACCACGATACTGGCCCAGAACACCTTGCGCCGCCCGAGCTTGTCGGCCAGCGCGCCGACCTGCGCAGAGCTGTAGATCCCCGACAGGTACACCACCGACAGCAGGCCGACCAGCGCCTGGTTCATATGGTAGGGGCCGGCGAGCAAGCGATAGCCAATGTAGTTGAACAAGGTGACGAAGGCGCCCATCAGCAGGAAGGCCTCGAGGAACAGCCAGGGTAGCCCGGCATCCTTGAAGTGCATGACGAAACCGTCCAGCAGGCTGCGGGGTTTCAATGATTGAGCCCGGAAGTTGCGCGATTCGGGCAGCACCTTCCAGAACACCACGGCCGCCACAAGGGCCAGGCCGCCGATCACCAGCATCGCCGTGTGCCAGCTGACGAAGTCGATCAGTACGCCGGTGATCAGCCGCCCGCTCATGCCGCCGATGGCATTGCCGCCGATATACAGCCCCATGGCCAGGCCAATGTGCTGCGGGTGGATCTCTTCGCTCAGGTAGGTCATCGCCACCGCGGCCAGGCCGCTCAGTGCCAGGCCCACCAGCGCGCGGCTGGCCAGCACCAGCTCCCAGCTTGGCATCACCGCGCTGGCCAGGGTCGCCAAAGCCGCGCACAGCAAGGCGAAGACCATCACCGGCTTGCGGCCGATACGGTCGGAAATGGGGCCGGTGATCAGCAGGCCGATGGCGAGCATGGCGGTGGACACCGACAGCACCAGGCTGCTCTGCGCGGCGTTGATGGCGAACTCCTGCGACAGCAGCGGCATCATGGGCTGCACGCAGTACAGCAGGGCGAAGGTGGCAAAGCCGCCGCTGAACAGCGCCAGCACGGTCTTCATGAAGGCGGGTGTGCCTTTCTCGATCCAGATGTCGTTGACGACAGGGTCGGGCTCGATGGGCAGGGGGGCGACGGCGGATCTCACAGGAGCGGTACCTCGGGGCGTTGCGATGGAAAAATCATATAGCTGGCTAATGATTAGATCCAATATATTGTTCGACCTGTTTAAGACGTTTAACGACCTGTTCGGAGCCGACCATGGAGCTGCGTCACCTGCGTTATTTCATCGCTGTGGCCGAAGAGCTGCACTTCGGCCGCGCCGCCCAGCAACTGGGCATCTCGCAACCGCCGCTGAGCCAGCAGATCCAGGCCCTGGAACAGGAGCTGGGCGCACGACTGTTCGAGCGCACCAACCGTCGGGTCGAGCTCAGCGAGGCCGGGCGGTTGTTTCTCGAAGAGGCCCGGCAAGTCCTGGCCCAGGTGGAAAAGGCCGCCGACGTGGCCCGGCGTGCGCAATTGGGCGAGTTGGGCGAGATGAAGATCGGCTTCACCTCGTCGGCGCCTTTCACCTCGCGGATTCCCAAGGCTATTCACGCCTTTCGCCAGCGTTTTCCATCGGTGCATCTGAATCTGGAAGAAATGAGCAGCCGTGAAGTGGTGGAGGCGGTGTTCGACGAGTCCATCGAGGTGGGCCTGATGCGGCCGATGCCTCTGCCGGACGGGATCGTTTGTACCGAACTGTTCCGCGAACCCCTGGTGGCCGTGCTCAACGCATCGCACCCGCTGGCCAGCGGCAGCGAGCAGGGGCTGTACATGCAGGCCCTGGCCCACGAGCCCTTCGTGTTCTTTCCGCGCAGCTATGGCAGCGGCTTGCATGCCCAATTGCTGAGCCTGGCGCGCCAGGCGGGTTTCAGCCCACATTTTGCCCAGGAGGCCGGGGAGGCGATGACTATCATCGGCCTGGTCTCGGCGGGGCTGGGTGTGTCAGTGCTGCCAGCGTCGTTCCAGCGCATGCGCATCGAGGGTGTGGTGTATCGCACACTGCTCGACGAGCAGGCCATGACCGCCGTGTGGCTGGTGCGCCGCGAAGCGTCTGGCTCGGCCATGGCCAATGCCTTCGTCGCGTTGCTGGCCGGGCTTGAGCAGCCCGAAGGTGCTGGCTAAACCGCCGCGCTGGCCACATACTCGGGCATTCGTTGATACACGGAGGTCTGACATGCGGCGCGTGGTGTTCAATCAGAAAGGTGGCGTGGGCAAGTCGAGCATTGCCTGCAATCTAGCGGCGGTCAGTGCCAGTGAAGGCTACCGGACCTTGCTGATCGACCTGGATGCCCAGGCCAACTCGACCCAGTACCTCACCGGCCTGACCGGCGACGACATCCCCATGGGTATCGCCGACTTTTTCAAGCAGTCGCTGTCCAGCGGGCCGTTCGCCAAGAAGAACAAGGTCGATATCTACGAAACCCCCTTCGACAACCTCCACGTGGTGACTGCCACCCCCGAGCTGGCCGACCTGCAGCCCAAGCTCGAGGCCAAGCACAAGATCAACAAGCTGCGCAAACTGCTCGATGAGCTGGACGAGGATTACGAGCGGATCTATATCGATACCCCTCCAGCACTCAACTTTTACGCGGTTTCCGCATTGATCGCGGCAGATCGCGTGCTGATCCCCTTCGACTGCGACAGCTTCTCGCGCCAGGCCCTGTATGGCCTGCTGGCCGAGATCGATGAGCTCAAGGAAGACCACAACGACGACCTGATGGTCGAGGGTATCGTGGTCAACCAATTCCAGTCCCGCGCCAGCCTGCCCCAGCAGATGCTCGACGAACTGCTGGCCGAGGGCCTGCCGGTGCTACCGGTTTACCTCGGCAGTTCGGTGAAGATGCGTGAGTCGCACCACGCCAGCCTGCCGCTGATCCACCTGGAGCCACGGCACAAGCTGACCCAGCAGTTCGTCGAGCTGCATGATCTGCTGGAGCGTAGCGCCTAGATACCTTGGCTGCGCAGCCACTCCAGCAATGACTGGAGTGGAAACGCGCCGGCCTGGCGGGTCACTTCGCGGCCGTTCCTGAACAGGATCAGGCTGGGGATCGAGCGGATACCCAACTGGCCAGCCAGGTTGCGGTTTGCCTCGCTGTCGAGCTTGGCCAGGCGGCAGCGGCCCGACAGCTGGCGCGCGGCTTGTTCGAAGGTCGGGGCGAAGCTCTTGCACGGGCCGCACCAGTCGGCCCAGACATCCAGCAGCAGCGGCAGGTCGCCTTTGATCTGGGCGGCGTAGTTGCCTTCGGTCAGCTCGAACGAGGTGCTCAGCAGCACGTTCTGTTTGCAGCGGCCGCATTTCGGGGTGTCGCCCAGGCGCTCGGCGGGGATGCGGTTGAGGCCGTTGCAGTGGGGGCAGGGGATTACCAGCGGATTGGACATTGGGGTCTCCAGTCGAAAGATGCGTCGGCGAACCGCAGCTTCCACAGGGTTGGCGCGCTCATTGTGGGAGCCGGCTTGCCGGCGATTGAGGGGGAAGCCGTCGCAGAGTTTCACGCGCAGCAATGGAAATCAGGATGAACAGCTGATCTCCAGGTGCTTGCCCCACTCTGGCGGCCGCTCGGCATACGCTTGCATCCCGGGCTGTTCCTCGAACGGTTTGCTCAGCACCTGATGCAGCCGACGCACTTCACTGTAGTCAGCGGCCTCTGCCGCTTCGATAGCCTTCTGCGCCAGATAATTGCGCAGTATGTACAGCGGGTTGACCGCATGCATCCGCTCACGGCGACCTTCGGCATTACCCGGCTCACGCTCGCAGCGTGCCAGGTAGTCCGCACCCCAGGCATCGAAACCGGCCAGGTCGACGAAATCGTCGCGCACCATTTGCAGGGCCTCGGCCACCGGTTGCTCGCCCAGGCGGCGGAAGAACAGCGTGTAGTCCACACCGCCGCTCTGCATGCGTTGCAGCAGGCGTTCGACCAGGGCCATGTCGTCGTCCTCGGCGGTGGTCAGGCCCAGGCGGCGGCGCATCAGGTCCAGATAGTGGGCCTGGTACAGCGGCAGGAACAGCGCCAGCGTCTGCTTCAGCGGCTCGACCTCGATCACTGTGGTCAGGGCCTGGGCCAGGGCGCTGAGGTTCCAATGGGCGATTGGCACTTGGTTGGCGTAGCTGTAGCGGCCGCGGTCGTCGGAGTGGTTGCAGATGAAGTTGGCGTCGAAGTCGTCGAGGAAGGCGTAGGGGCCGAAGTCGAAGGTGATGCCGAGGATCGACATGTTGTCGGTGTTCATCACCCCGTGACAGAAGCCGTAGGCCTGCCAGCGAGCGATCAGCTCGGCATTGCGCTCGACAATGGTGCGGAACATGGCCAGGTAGGGCTGCTCGGCGCTGCGGCATTCGGGATAGTGCTGCTCCAGCACATGGTCGATGAGCACACGCTGCTGCTCGGGCTGTTTCGTGTAGTAGAAATACTCGAAATGGCCGAAGCGCACATGGCTCTGTGCCAGGCGCAGCAGCATCGCGGCGCTTTCGCGGGTTTCCCGCCACACTGCGGTGCTCGAGCCGATCACGCACAGCGCCCGGCTGCTGGGGATGCCCAGGGCGCTCAGGGCTTCGGAGGCGAGGAACTCGCGAATGGACGAGCGCAGTACGGCACGGCCATCACCCATGCGTGAGTAGGGCGTCTGGCCGGCGCCCTTGAGGTGCAGGTCCCAGTGTTCGCCGGCCTCGTTGAGGATCTCGCCCAGCAGCAGGCCACGGCCATCCCCCAGGCGCGGGTTGTAGGAGCCGAACTGGTGGCCGGAATAGACCATCGCGCGCGGGTCTGCTTCTTCCCAGAGCTTGTGGCCGCTGAACAGCTCGGCGAACACCGGCAGTTCGGCCTGGGCGGGGTCTAGGTCGAGCAGGGCCATCGCCGATTTGCTGGCAACGACAAGGCGTGGGTCGGCGATCGGGTCGGGCAGGACCTGGGTGGAGAAGGCATCGCCGAGTTGGGCGAAGCGGTTGTCGAAGGTGAGTTGGTCGAGGGACTTCACGGGGGCCTGCTCCTGAATTCGGTGCCATTGGGGCCGCTGTGCGGCCCTTTCGCCGGCGAGCCGGCTCCCACAGGGCAAGGCATGCCATCTTGTGGGAGCCGGCTTGCCGGCGATCGAGGGCAAAGCCCTCGCCTGCATTCTGGAGGGCATGCCTGTCGCAGTCCACTCAGCTCGGCGGCGTGCTGTCTGGTTTGCTGTCCATCGGGATCAACTGCTGCTTGCCGTTCTTCGCGTCCATGAGGAACACCTCCACCTGGCGCACCGAGATCTTGATGTTGTGCGCCTTGAACTCACGGTTGATATAGCGGTTGAGCTCGTCCAGCGTCGGGTTGCGGTCGCCGAGGTCGCGCACGTGCATGCGCAGCTCGTGGTCCAGCGAGCTTTCGCCGAAGTTGAGGAAGTACACCAGCGGCTCCGGGTCCTTGAGCACCCGCGGGTTCTCGTGGGCGCCCTTGAGCAGCAGGTCGCGCACCAAGTCCAGGTCCGAGCCGTAGTCGATGCCCAGCTTCAGCGTCACCCGGGTGACGGTGTCGGTCAGCGACCAGTTGATCAGCTGGCCGGTGATGAAGGTCTTGTTGGGGACGATGATGTCCTTGCGGTCGAAGTCGGTAATGGTGGTGGCGCGGATGCGGATCTTGCTCACCGTGCCGGACAGGTTGCCGATGGTGATGGTGTCACCGATGCGCACCGGGCGTTCGAACAGGATCATGATGCCGGAGATGAAGTTGGCGAAGATCTCCTGCATGCCGAAACCCAGGCCCAGCGACAACGCCGCCACCAGCCACTGCAGCTTGTCCCAGCTGACCCCGAGGGTGGCCAGGGTGCTGACGATACCTACCCCGGCGATTACATAGGACAACAGCGTGGTAATAGCGTATGCGCTGCCCTGGGCCAGGTTCAGTCGTGACAGCACCAGCACTTCGAGCAGGCCTGGCAGGTTGCTGGCCAGGGCCACGGCGATACCGGCGATGACCATGGCGCCGAGCAGGTCGCCGAGGCTGATCGGTACCATGCTGGCAGCTGCGCCGGTGCCGCTGCTGTACTCGTACAGGGTGATGTTGTTGAGGTAGGCGAACACGGTGATCAGGTCCGCCCAGACCCAGTACAACCCGCCGATGAAACCGCCCAGCAGGGCCAGGCGAATCAGGCGCAGCGACTGCTGGTTGACCTGCTCGATGTCCAGGGTCGGCTCCTCGACCACCACCTCGCCATCCAGCCCTTCCTTGGCGGCCTGGCGTTTGCTCAGGGCGCGCTGGTAGGCCAGGCGCCGCGCCGCCACCGACAGGCCACGCACGAACGCGGCCTCGATCACCAGCCAGAACAGCAGCAGGTAGAGCGTGTAGATCAGCCGGTCGGTGAGCTTGAGGGCGGTGTAGTAGTAGCCGAAGCACACCGCCACGAACAGGGCGATGGGCAGGGCGGTGAAGGCCACCCCGACCGCTTTGCGGAACAGCGAGGTGTTCTGGTGCGCGGGGCTGCTCAGCAGCAGTCGGCTGAGCAGCCAGGCCATCAGCGCATAGCAAGTCAGCACCACGCCGATGCCCAGCACGTCGTCGGCCAATGCCGAGGGCTGGTGTTCGGCCACCGCCACCACGCCCACCAGTGCCAGTACCACGGTACCGAGGCGACGTACCCAACCCCGCAGGAACTCGACCTGGGGCTTGTGCCAGCGGAAGTGAATTTCGGCGACGCCGCCCGGGGCAAGGATGCGGTAGGCGGTGTAGAACACCAGCCAGGCCTGGGCGATCTGCCACAACGCGGCGCCAAGGTTGGCGTTCTGTCCGCGGGCATCAAGCTGCAGGGCGTAGCTACCGAGAGTAAGCGCCAGGGCCACCGGCAGTGCCAGCAGGATGTTGATCAGGATCGCCTGGGGCGTGTGCCACTGGCTGTCACGCTTGAAGTGGCCGATGTCCTGGTGGACCTTGCCCAGGCGCCGGTACAGGGCCTTGCGCCGCCACAGCAGGGCGCCGATCACCAGGATCAGCGGCAGGAACAGCAGTGGCTGCTGCACCAGGCCGTCGCCCAGCTCCTTGATACCCGCGCCCCAGGGCAGGCTGGCCACCTGGTAGGCCAGGCCCTCGGGCACTTGGCGCAGCCACTGCCAGTCCAGCGGTTTGTTGCTGGGGATCCAGAACATCTGCTCTTCCAGCGTAGTGCGCAGGTTCTGGGCAGTGCTCAGCAGTTGTTTCTGGTTCAGTTGCAGGGTGATGCATTCGTTGAGCAGCGCCGACAGCTCGCGGTTCAACCGCTCGAGCAGGTCGCCCCGGGTGATCGCCACTTCCAGCAGGGCCTTGCGCAGCTGCGGGGTGACGTCTTCCTCGGGCTGGCTGGCCAGCAGCTTGTCCACGTAAGCGGACGGGCTGCTCATCTGTTCGCGTTCCTGGTTGATCTCGAACTGGTACAGGCGGATATCGGCGATCTGGTCGGCCAGGTTGCGGTCGAGCTTCAGGTGCGGCAAGGCCTGCTTCTGCTTGTACAGGATCTTCGACAGCAGCAAGCTGCCCTTGAGTACGTTGATCTGCTCGTCGAGGGCCTGGTCGGCCTGGGTGAGGCTGTCGAGCTGCTGCTTGGTGCGCAGGTTCTGCTGGGTCACCTCGTTGAGGCGGTCGGTGCTGCGCAGCAGGTAATCGGACAACTGCAGGTTGGCGGTGCTCTCGGTGGCCAGCAGGTTGCTGCCGCCGGCCTTCTGCGCCTCGATCGACTGGCGGGTGACGGCCTGTTGCGACTGCGCCAGGCGCTTTTCGTTGATCAACGTCTGCAGGTCCTGAATTTCCTGTTCCAGCCTTGTGGCGCGTTCGATCAGCAGGTCATGGCGGGCGTTGCCCAGGTCCTGCAGCACGCTGTTGCCGGCCAGTTCCTGGCGGCGCAGCAGGGTCAGGGCGTTGAGCGAGGCCAGCTCGGCGTTGAGCTGGTTGCGCTGGTCGGCATTGATCGACTTGCCGTTGTCCTTGCCGCTCTTGAGGCTGTTGTTGATCTGCTGGGCACGCATCTGGTTGCCGCTGATCTCGGCCTGGGCGCGCTCGGGGCGGGTCTGGGAGTTGATGATCAGGCTGTTGGCTTCGGACAGCGCCTTCTGCAGGTCGCCCTGCTGAGTGCTGCGCTCGCTGAGCAT
Source organism: Pseudomonas sp. WC1 (assembly GCF_050586565.1). Taxonomy (NCBI): domain Bacteria; kingdom Pseudomonadati; phylum Pseudomonadota; class Gammaproteobacteria; order Pseudomonadales; family Pseudomonadaceae; genus Pseudomonas; species Pseudomonas sp. WC1. The sequence continues at coordinate 134,920 of NZ_JBOBDQ010000001.1, read as the reverse complement.
CTGTTCGAGCTGCGGCACCGTCAGGCTGGCGTAGCGCTGCGCCACCGGCACGACGCTGGAGGCCTTGAGCTTGATCAGTTCGCGCTGGCTGTCGCGGATCTCCTGGGGGGCATTGGCCAACTGCTGCTTGAGGGCTTCGAGCTTCTTTTCGCTGTCGTCGCGGGCGTTGAGCAGCGCCAGTGTCTGCTCCAGCACCTGCTGCACGGCTTTCTGCTCGGTTTCCGGCAGTTTGCGCTCGGCGATCTTGCTCAGGCTGCTCTGGATGCCCGGAGTGGTCGGGATTTCCACCGCGCCGGCGGCGAACGAGAGGGTCAGGCACAGCCCCAGCAGGGCTGCGCGGCAATGGTCACGCAGGGACATAGGCAGAGTTCTTGTGATACGCGGCAAATCGGAGTTTAGAGGAACAGCCCGGGGCCGGGGCGGGTACCTTCGGGGAATCTGACGCCCACTTTCTGGATCTTGTTCCCGTCCATGACCGCGACGGTCCAGATCGTGCCGTGCCATTCGATCTGGTCGCCTACTACTGGAGCGCCTCCGACCTTCTGTCGGATGAACTGCGCCAGCGGCATCTTCGCGTCCAGGCCATCGAGTTTCAGGCCGTAAAGCGCCGCCACCGCACCCAGCTCGGCATCGCCTTCGAGCACGAAATCGCCGAAGAAGCGCAGGTCGAGGCCGCGTTGCGGCGCCTGGCTGAACAGCTTGCCCAGCGCCGGCAGGTTATGTTCGTGGCCGATCACGCAGAGCATGTCGCCGACCTCCAGCACGGTGCTGCCCGACGGGTGCAGCAGCTGTTCGCCACGGAACAAGGCGGCGATCCGCGTGCCTTCGGGCATCTTCAGCTCGCGCAGGGCGGCGCCGATGCACCATTTTTCGGCGCCCAGGCGGTAGACGAACAGCTCCCATTCGCTGGTGACGTGCACCTCCAGCGCGGAGCGCGAAATCGGCGCCGGGTCCGGCGGTACCGTGACCTTCAGCAGCTTGGCCATCCACGGCAGGCTGGTGCCTTGCACCAGCAGCGACACCAGCACGATGAAAAACGCCAGGTTGAAGAACAGCTGGGCCTGGGGCAGGCCGGCCATCAACGGGAACACCGCCAGAATGATCGGCACCGCGCCGCGCAGGCCGACCCAGCTGATGAAGCCTTTCTCGCGGCCATGGAAAGCCTTGAACGGTAGCAGTGCGGCGACCACCGACAGTGGCCGGGCGACCAGGATCATCCACAATGCCAGGCCCAGGGCGGGCAGGGCGATGGGCAGCAGGTCGTGGGGCGTGACCAGCAGGCCCAGTACCAGGAACATGCCGATCTGGGCCAGCCAGGCCATGCCGTCGAGCATGTGCAGGATGCCGTGGCGACTGCGGATCGGCTTGTTGCCCAGCACCAGCCCGCACAGGTAAACCGCGAGGAAACCGCTGCCGTGCAGGGCGTTGGTCAGGGAGAACACCACCAGGCCGCCGGCCACTACCAGGATCGGGTACAGGCCGCTGGCCAGGTTGATGCGGTTGACCAATTGCAGCATCAGCCAGCCGCCGCCCAGGCCTATCAGACCGCCGATGCCGAACTCGCGCAGCAGGTGGGTGAGCAGGCTCCAGTGCAGGCTGGTCTGGCCGCTGGCGATCATGTCGATCAGGGTCACGGTGAGGAACACCGCCATCGGGTCGTTGCTGCCCGACTCGATCTCCAGGGTGGCGGTGACTCGTTCGTTGAGGCCCTTGCCGCCGAGCAGCGAGAACACCGCCGCCGCGTCCGTGGAGCCGACGATGGCGCCAATCAGCAGGCCCTGGATGAGGCTCAGGTCGAACAGCCAGGCGGCGACCATGCCGGTCAGTCCAGTGGTGATCAACACGCCCACCGTGGCCAGCGACAGCGCCGGCCACAGCGCCACGCGGAAGCTCGCCACCCGGGTGCGCAGGCCGCCGTCGAGCAGGATGACCGCGAGCGCCAGGTTGCCCACCAGGTAGGCGGTCGGGTAGTTGTTGAAAATGATGCCGCCACCGTCTACGCCAGCGACCATGCCGACCGCGAGGATGATGACCAGGATGGGGATGCCCAGGCGCGATGACAGCGAGCTGACCAGGATACTTGCACCCACCAGCAATGCGCCGATCAGGAACAGGCTGTTGATGGTGCTTGCATCCAAAGGCAGGTACTCCGGGACAGCGGGGGAAAAGGGACGTGCAACTATGAACTAGCAGGTCGCGTGCCAATCGATTCTAACCTGATGAATTGGCAGCCTGTAAAGCGTTTCTGCAGATGTAGAAAAGGCACCTCGAAAGGTGCCTTTTCTTGTGTTGCCTGTTACGGCCTCATCGCTGGCAAGCCAGCTCCCACAGGGTCGTCACAGCCCTTGAGTACGGGGTGCTAGCTGTGGGAGCCGGCTTGCCGGCGATGAAGCCAAGCAGGTCAGGCCTGCTTCACTTCACGCATCGGTTTGCCCTTCACCGGTGCATCGCCCGCCACGTAGTACTTGGCGGTGCTGCGCGGCAGCGGCTTGCGGCCACGGATCTTGTCCGAGATCTTCTCGGCGATCATGATCGTGGTGGCGTTGAGGTTGCCGGTGATGATCAGCGGCATGATCGACGCATCGACGACGCGCAGGCCCTGCATGCCGTGCACGCGACCCTCGCCATCGACTACGGCCATGTCGTCGGTGCCCATCTTGCACGAGCAGGACGGGTGGAAGGCGGTTTCGGCGTGCTCGCGGATGAATTTGTCCAGCTCTTCATCGGTCTGCACGTGGGCGCCCGGGCTGATCTCGCGGCCGCGGTACGGGTCCAGCGCCGGCTGGGCCATGATTTCGCGGGTCAGGCGGATGCCGTCGCGGAATTCCTGCCAGTCCTGCTCGGTGGACATGTAGTTGAACAGGATGCTCGGGTGCTGGCGCGGGTCTTTCGACTTGGCCTGGATGCGACCACGGGCTGGCGAGCGCATGGAGCCCATGTGTGCCTGGAAGCCGTGCTCTTTCACACCGTTCGAGCCGTTGTAGTTAATCGCTACCGGCAGGAAGTGGTACTGGATGTTCGGCCACTTGAATTCAGGGCGGGTGCGGATGAAACCACCGGCCTCGAACTGGTTGCTGGCGCCGATGCCGGTGCCGTTGAACAGCCACTCGGCACCGATGGCCGGCTGGTTCCACCACAGCAGCGACGGGTACAGCGACACCGGCTGGGTGCAGGCGTACTGCAGGTACAGCTCGAGGTGGTCCTGCAGGTTCTCGCCGACGCCCGGCAGGTCGTGGACCACTGGAATGTCGAGGCTTTCCAGCAGGGCGCGCGGGCCGACGCCGGAGCGCTGCAGCAGTTGCGGCGAGGCGATGGCGCCGGAGGAAACGATGACTTCCTTGCGGGCGCGCGCTTCGACGCGCTCTTCGCTGTCACCGACCAGGTAAGTCACGCCAACAGCGCGCTTGTTGTCGAACAGCACGCGGTCGCTCAGGGCGTGGGTGACGATGGTCAGGTTCGGGCGCTTCTTGGCCTGGTCCAGGTAGCCACGGGCGGTGCTGGAACGACGACCATTCTTGGTGACCGAACGGTCCATCGGGCCGAAGCCTTCCTGCTGGTAGCCGTTGAGGTCTTCGGTGCGCGGGTAGCCGGCTTGCACGCCGGCCTCGACCATGGCGTGGAACAGCGGGTTGTTGCCGGCTTTCGGCGTGGCCACGCTGACCGGGCCTTCGCCGCCGTGGTAGTCGTTCGGGCCGATGTCGCGGGTTTCGGCCTTACGGAAGTACGGCAGGCAGTCCAGGTAGGTCCAGTCCTCGAGGCCTGGCAGTTCAGCCCAGCCGTCGAAGTCCATGGCGTTGCCGCGGATGTAGCACATGCCGTTGATCAGCGACGAACCGCCCAGCCCCTTGCCGCGGCCACATTCCATGCGGCGACCGTCCATGTGCGGCTCCGGGTCGGTCTCGTAGGCCCAGTTGTAGCGGCGACCTTGCAGCGGGAAGGCCAGGGCGGCCGGCATCTGGGTGCGGAAGTCGAAGCGGTAGTCCGGGCCACCGGCTTCCAGCAGCAGCACGGTGACGCTGGCGTCTTCGGTCAGGCGGGTGGCCAGGGTGTTACCGGCGGAGCCGGCACCGACGATGATGTAATCGAATTCTTGGGACATTGAAGTACCCTCGTTGGCAGTTGTCAGGGAGCGGAAACGCCCGCGCTCAAGGGCGCGGGCGTGGCGGGACCAGGTTTAGAAAACCGAGTTGTAGCCGCCCAGCTCGACCTGAACCGACTTGATGCGAGTGTATTGAGCCAGCGAGCTGACACCGTTTTCACGGCCGACGCCCGACTGCTTGTAACCGCCAACCGGCATTTCGGCCGGCGACTCGCCCCAGGCGTTGATCCAGCAGATACCGGCTTCGAGCTTGTGGATGATGCGGTGGGCGCGGCTGATGTCGTTGGTGCAGACACCTGCGGCAAGGCCGTATTCGGTGTCGTTGGCGCGACGGATGACTTCTTCCTCGGTCTCGTAGCTGAGGATGCTCATCACCGGGCCGAAGATCTCTTCCTTGACGATGGTCATGTCGTCGGTGCAGTCGGTGAACACGGTCGGGGCGACGAACGCGCCCTTGGCGAAGTCGCCGTCCAGCAGACGCTCACCGCCGCACAGGACGCGGGCGCCTTCTTCTTTACCCTTGGCGATGTAGGACAGCACGCTTTCCATGTGCTGGAAGCTGACCAGCGGGCCGAAGTTGGTGTTCTCGTCTTCCGGGTTGCCGGCACGGATGCGGGCGACGCGCTCGGCGATCTTGGCTTCGAAGGCGGCCTTCATCGAGGCAGGCACGAACACGCGGGTGCCGTTGGTGCAGACCTGACCGGAGCTGTAGAAGTTGGCCATCATGGCGATGTCGGCGGCCTTGTCCAGGTCGGCGTCGTCGCAGATGATCAGCGGCGACTTGCCGCCCAGTTCCATGGTGACTTCCTTGAGCGACGAGCTCGAGGCGCTGGCCATGACCTTCTTGCCGGTGGTGGTGCCGCCGGTGAAGGAGACCTTCTCGATGCGTGGGTGCTCGGTCAGCCAGGTGCCGACTTCGCGGCCGCTGCCGGTCAGCACGTTGAACACGCCGTTCGGCAGGCCGGCTTCGGTGAAGATCTCGGCCAGTTTCAGGGTGGTCAGCGAGGTGACTTCCGACGGCTTGAAGATCATCGCGTTGCCGGCGGCCAGGGCCGGGGCGGATTTCCACAGGGCGATCTGGATCGGGTAGTTCCAGGCGCCGATACCAACGGTCACGCCCAGCGGCTCGCGGCGGGTGTAGACGAAGGACGATTCGCGCAGCGGAATCTGCTCGCCTTCGATGGCCGGCACCAGGCCTGCGTAGTATTCCAGCACGTCGGCGCCGGTGACGATGTCGACGTAGCGAGTCTCGGAGTACGACTTGCCGGTGTCCAGGGTTTCCAGCATGGCCAGCTCGTCGTTGCGCTCGCGCAGGATGTCGACGGCGCGGCGCAGGATGCGCGAACGCTGCATGGCGGTCATGGCGGCCCAGACTTTCTGGCCACGCTCGGCGCTTTCGACGGCCTTCTCGACGTCAGCTTGAGTTGCGCGCTGCACGTGGGCGAGGACTTCGCCGGTAGCCGGGTTGATGGCTTCGAAGGTGGCATCGCTGCCAGCGTCTACGTAAGCGCCATCGATGTAGAGTTTTTGCGTTCCGAAACGGGCCATAGTGTCCTCGCAAGTGCAGTGTGTGGTTGGCTGCCGCGTCACGCTCCTGCCGGTTGGCTGGTCGCTGCGCGCGGCTGTTCAGAGGCCTGGTTGTTTGTATCCAGGGACTGCTGTTTAGCCAGTTGTAGATCCATGTATTCGTAAGCGATGCGTATTGCCTGCTCGGTGTCGAATGCGTCACCCGAGAGAGCGCCACGCAACCACAGGCCGTCGATCAGGGCCGCCAGCCCGCGGGCGGCCTTGCGCGCATGGTAGAGCGGCAGGACACGGCGGAACTGGCAGCACAGGTTGGAGTACAGGCGGTGGTCGTTGATCCGCTGCAACCTGTGCAAAGACGGCTGGTGCATGCTGGAAGCCCAGAAGGCCAGCCAGGTTTTCATTGCCGGGCCATTCACCTGGCTCGCATCGAAGTTGCCTTCGATGATCACCTTCAGGTGGGCACGCGGGCTGTCGTCCGTGAGGGCCTGACGACGCGCGATCACACCCTCGTTGAGCATGTTCATGATGTAGCGCATCGTCGCTGCGATCAGGCCGTTCTTGTCCTGAAAGTAGTGACTGATGATGCCGTTCGACACGCCGGCCAAACGGGCAATCAGCGCAATGCTGGCATCTCCCAGTCCGACCTGATCGACCGCCTGCAAGGTGGCTTCGATCAACTGCTGGCGGCGGATGGGTTGCATACCGACCTTGGGCATCTTGCTATCTCCTCAGGCCTGCGGGCAGACGACAAGCGGCTACCTCGGCGAAGGCCAGTCTATTTTGTTTTGATTGAACGTTCAATCAATAAAGAATAAGCTCTGCGACAATTTGTGCCATTGACAGTTTTTGGGACGGTCACAGGGGCACGAATCGACACCCCAGGAAATCGCGTAACCCCCGGAATACAAGGCGTTGACGGGCATGAGCGATGCGAAAGACAGATTCTGCCGAGTGGCCACAGGCCGCGCGGCCGGCCCTTTGGAGCGGGCCAGGTGTCTGTGGCTAATGCGCGCACCCAGCGATGGCGTGCGCAAGAAGCGACAGGCGACCGGTCTGGTTTTTTGCAACGTTTCGATTCGGGATCACGGTTTCCAGGGTGCCTTTTATAACACCTTGCGCAGTAGGGCTATTGCACCAATTGCGTGGGACATAACTGTTTAGCCTCCACTGCCGCACTGCCCGGAGCATTCGTGCAATGAGTTCTGCTTCCCTGACAAAGCCCCCCGCCGAGCGGGTACGGGTCAACCACGTGGTGTTTTTCACCTCGGCGCTGATGATCCTTGTTCTGACTGCCTTGCTGATCGCTGTACCCGATATCGCCGGCCAGGTGCTTGGCGTCGCCCAGAAGTGGCTGACGCGCACCTTTGGCTGGTACTACATGCTGGTGATCTGCGGTTACCTGCTGTTCGTCGTCTACCTGGCATTTTCCGACTTCGGCAAGCTCAAGCTGGGCGGCAAGGACGACACCCCGGACTTCAGCTACGGCGCCTGGGCCGGCATGCTGTTCTCCTCCGGTATCGGTATCTCGCTGCTGTACTTCGGCGCTTCCGAGCCGCTGGACCACTACTTCAACCCACCGGAAGGTACGCCTGCCAGCCTCGAGGCCGCGCGCCAGGGCCTGCAACTGACCTTCCTGCACTGGGGCCTGCACGGCTGGGCGATCTACGCCCTGGTCGGCCTGGCCGTGGGTTACTTCGCCTACCGTCACAACCAGCCGCTGGCACTGCGCTCGGCGCTCTACCCGCTGGTCGGTGAGCGTTGGGTCAAGGGTGGCGCGGGCCATGCCGTGGACATCTTCGGCATGTTCGTCACCTTGCTGGGCCTGGTGACCAATCTGGGCATCGGCTCGATGCAGGTGGCCTCGGGCCTGGAATACCTGTTTGGCATGGACCACAGCAAGACCAACCTGCTGGTGGTGATCCTGGTCATGGCCGGCGTGGCCACCGTGGCCGCGGTGTCGGGCGTGGAGAACGGCATCCGCCGCCTGTCCAACCTGAACATCCTGCTGTTCAGCGGCCTGTTGATCTTCGTGCTGCTGGCCGGCAATACCCTGCACCTGCTAAACGGCTTCGTGCAGAACGTCGGCGACTACCTCAACGGTGTCGTGCTGAAGACCTTCGACCTCTATGTCTATGAAGGCGACAACGACAAGTCCGAGCGCTGGCTGGGCCTGTGGACCGTGTTCTACTGGGCCTGGTGGATCTCCTGGGGCCCGTTCGTCGGCATGTTCATCGCCCGTATCTCCAAGGGCCGGACCGTGCGCCAGCTGGTCAGCGGCGTGCTGCTGATCCCGTTGGGCTTCACCCTGGCGTGGCTGTCGATCTTCGGCAACACTGCGCTGGACCTGGTGATCAACCAGGGCGCCGTGGAGCTGGGCAAGACCGCGCTGGAGCAGCCGTCGATGTCGATCTACCAGCTGCTCGAGTACTTCCCGGCGGCGAAGATCGTCATCGGTGTGGCGGTGTTCGTCGGCTTCGTGCTGTTCCTCACTCCGGCCGACTCCGGCGCGGTGATGATGGCCAACCTGTCGTGCAAAGGCGGCAAGGTCGACGAAGACGCCCCGCACTGGATGGTGGTGTTCTGGTCGGTGGTGATCACCCTGGTGACCATCGGCCTGCTGTTCGCCGGCAACTTCGAAGCCATGCAGACCATGGTGGTGCTGGCCGGCCTGCCGTTCTCGGTGGTCCTGGTGCTGTTCATGTTCGGCCTGATGAAGGCCATGAAGCAGGACGTCGCGGTCGAGAGCGAGCGCGCCGAACTGGCCGCCCGTGGCCGTCGCGGTTTCAGCGAGCGCCTCAGTCAGCTGGACCTGCAGCCGACTCAGGCCGTGGTGCAGCGGTTCATGGACAAGCAGGTCAGTCCAGCGCTGAAAGAGGCCGCCGAGCAGCTGCGTACCCTGGGCTTCGAGGTCGAGACCCGGGTAGGTCAGTCGCGCAACATGATGGGCCTGCGAGTGATGATGGAAGAGGGTAATCCCTTCGTCTACGAAGCTAGCCTGGATGGCTACCTGGCCGCGCCGAGCGAGGCGCCGGTCGAAGGGGAGCCGGAAGTGCAGCAGCGCTTCTACCGCGCCGAGGTCTACCTGCACGACGGCAGCCAGGAGTACGACCTGATGGGCTTCACCCGTGAGCAGATCGTGCGTGACGTGCTGGATCAGTTCGAAAGCCACCGCCAGCTGTTGGGGCGTGTGTACAGCTAGTCCGGACCGCGCATGAACGAGGGCCCCGATCGAAAGACCGGGGCCCTCGTCGTTTCAGTCGTCGAGTGCGTTCAGGATGTCGCTGCGTGGTGTCGATTTCTTGCCGTCCACATCAACGGCAATGCCGCACAACTTGAGGGGCAGTTGTGATTTCAGAATGATGTGGCTGTCAAACATCAGTGGTCGATAACGCATTGGCAGATTGCAGTCCAATTTCTCGATCGGGCCGAACTTGATCAGGTAGCGTTTGAGATTGGGCTGGTCGTGCTGCCATTGGATCCTGACATGCCCGTCAGTCGTGCGTTCGCTTGAGTAACTCACCTGCGACACCTGCGCTGGAAGCACTTCGATCGGCAGGCTCCAGGCGTTGTTCATCAATGCGTGTGAAGGCCTTTGCTGTTGCGACCCGACGCCAATCACGCATAGGAAGTACCTGCCTGGTGCGGTGCCGATCGGGTCATCGATCCGATTGCTTCCTGATAGGACTGCGCCACTATAATTCACAGGATCTTCACAGGCCCGCGCATCCTGCGTCGGCTTGTAGCGGTAGTAGCGAGTGTCGATGGTGAAGCCCACGCCCCATGTGGGGGAAAGCGTAGTCCCGTCATCGTTCGTCGCTAGCCTGCGCCAGCGGCTCCCGGGCTTGTCCTGCTTGAGTTCGAACCCGGGCAGCAGGTCGCAGTTTTGCTGTTCCAGATCGACCTGTCCTGCGCGAAAGCATGCCTTTACTCGCTCCACCGGCATGGCGAAATTGACGGGCCCATTACCCAGCTGATCGTCCTGATGGTCAGCGCAGGGGTTGTGCAGGCTGCACGGTAGGCTGTCTGATCTATTCTGGCGGCCACTGTTCACTACGCTGACAACCTGGCCATTGCTGCTGTCGATCACTGGGCTGCCCGAGGCACCCTCGTGCATGCCTGGGCAGTCATTGCTCCGGGCATTGCGCCATACCCAGGGATACTCGATGACAACCTCGACAGCCTGTTCCGTGCAGCTACTCAGGCGTAGCCCTTGGTCGGGACGACTGGGTTCGCCGATCACCTGCACGTGGCTGCCTGTTGCCGGGCTTGGGCCGAGACGTAGAGGCTGGATGCCCTCGGCCATGACCTGCTGCAGGCGGGCGTCGAGTTCGATCAGGGCCAGGTCGCTACCTTGCATGCTGCTCCAGACAATGCGCTTGAATGGAAAGGTCTTGCGCTTTGCGGCGGTGTCCACGAAGTAGTTGAAGCTGATCGAGCCTTCCAGTGCCTTGTCCTGGACGATAGTGCCGTTACGTTGGTCGACACAGTGTCCGCTGGTGATGACATATGCCGGACCGCTCGACGGCGTCGAAGGATCACGGCTGTCGACAAGCGTACCGATGCACTGCGTGCTATCGGGCAAGGACAGCCGCCCGATTCCGCTCCAGCGCGCATTCTCGCCTTGGGCGTTATTGAGCGTCTCGGGTGTGGACGATGGGATAACGGGCTGGCTGGCGAGCGCCTGGAGGGAAAGACCGGCCATGAGCACGGCAGGCCAATGGAGGGGGAGTATGGGCATTGAATTCTCCTTGTCGAATTGCCGGCTCTAATTTGGCCGGTCGCGAACAGGAGAAAGCGGTACTTAAGTTAGCCTGGCTCGAACTGCCTTTCGCTCCAGTTACCCAGGAAGTTGAGCGCATGCTTGCCAGCACAAGCACGCCCAGGACCTGACGGTTTCAGCGATTACTGTAGCGGCCCTGCCGGCCATGGGCGGGCATGGCCTGGTTGCCACGTTCGCCGATCATCTGGTGCAAACCGATCAGCTCTATGCCCTGTCGCGTCAGCTGGGGTATTTCCCTTTGCAGTACCTCCAGGGTCTGCGGGTAGGGATGGCCGATGAGTACCGCCGAGCCCTGTCGGCGGGCCAGGGCGATACCTTGCTGCAGCTGCGTGTTGATTGCCTCGACGGTGCGCACGTCATCAAGGAACACATCCCGGGAGACATGGGCCAGGCCGGTAGCCTGCGCCTCTGCCGCCGCCACCGTCGCCGCACTGGTGCGGCTGTCGACGAAGAACAGATGGCGGCGTTGCAGCTCACCCATCAACCAGGTCATGGGCTCGCGCAGGGCGGTCATGCGGCTACCCATGTGGTTGTTGATGCCGGCGGCGTAGGGCACTTTGGCCAGGGCGGCATCCAGGCGCCGGGCCAGCTCTTCGATGGCGATGCCCGGGTGCCAGGCGTAAGGCCCGGCAGCCGGGTCCATGGGCATGTGCAGGATCACCGTGCGTCCGGCCTTGTGGGCCTGGCGGGCGAAGTCGGTGGCATGCGGGGTGTCGGGCATGATCGCCATGGTCACAGGGCCGGGCAGGGCGAGCGTGCGGCTGTCGCGCTCGCTGCTTTGGCCGAGGTCGTCGATGATGATGCTCATGTAGGCCTTGCCGGCGGGCGCCGCGTGCGCGACGACGGCCAGCAGGCAGAACAGCAGGGACAGCAGATAACGCATGGGGGGCTTCAGTCACCCTTGGTGATGTTCAGGCCTTTGAGCAGGCTGAGTGCCTGGCTGAGCTGGAAGTCGTTGTCCTGCGGGCGATCCTTGCGCTTGGCGCTGCCGGTCGGTCGGTCGGCGCCGCCGTTGCCGTTGCCCAGGTGGCCTTGCAGGTCGGCTTCCTTGAAGTTGTCGTTGTCGGCTTCGGCGGTGAGCTTGGCTGGGCGCACTTCGATGTCCGGGACGATGCCTTGGGCCTGGATCGACCGGCCATTGGGGGTGAAGTACAGCGCGGTGGTGAGTTTCAGCGCTCGGTCGTTGGCCAATGGCAGCACGGTCTGTACCGAGCCCTTGCCGAAGCTGTCGGTGCCCATCAGCACGGCACGCTTCTGGTCCTGCAGGGCGCCGGCGACGATCTCCGAGGCCGAGGCGCTGCCGCCGTTGATCAACACCACCAGTGGCACGCCTTCGCTGGCATCGGCCGGGTCGGCGGAGTAGCGCAGCTCGGAGTTGGCGATGCGGCCCTTGGTGTAGACGATCAGGCCTTTGGTGAGGAAGTGGTCGGCCACTTCCACCGCCGACTGCAGCACGCCGCCGGGGTTGTTGCGCAGATCGAGGACCACGCCGCGCAGCTTCTTGCCGTTGTCCTTGCGCAGCTTGGCCAGGGCCTTGCCCACCTCGTCGCCGGTCTTGACCTGGAACTGGGTGATGCGGATGTAGCCGTAGTCGTTCTCCAGCAGCTGGCTCTTGACGCTCTTGACCTGGATCACCGCGCGGGCCAGCGTCACGTCGAACGGCGTGCCGCCGTCGCGCACCAGTGTGAGGGTGATTTTCTCGCCAATCTTGCCGCGCATCTTGTCCACGGCCTCGGTCATGGTCTGACCGCGGGTTGGCGCGCCATTGATCTTGACGATCAGGTCACCGGCCTCGATGCCGGCGCGGGAGGCCGGAGTGTCGTCGATGGGGGAGACCACCTTGACGAAGCCGTCCTCCATGCCGACCTCTATCCCCAGGCCGCCGAACTCGCCGCTGGTGCTTTCCTGCAGCTCCTGGAAGTCTTCGGGGCCAAGGTAGGCCGAGTGCGGGTCGAGGTTGCTGAGCATGCCTTTGATGGCGTTTTCCAGCAGGGTCTTGTCGTCGACCGGTTCGACATAGGCCGCCTTGATGCGGTCCATGACCTCGGCGAAGGTGCGCAGCTCCTCCAGCGGCAGCGGCGCCTTGGCGGTCACCTCGGTGGCCGGCACCGCGGCCTGCCTTGCCACTGGCTTGGCCGGTTCGGCGGCAATGGCCAAGGGCGCGCCGATGACCAGGGCGATGGTCAGGGCCAGCTGGGTGAGGCGAGGCGAGTGCAGCATGTCGAACGAACTCCTGATCCTGTTGGTGCTCCTGCTGGGAGCATCGGCGCCGCCGTTTCGTGGGCGGCGCCGTAAAAGTAGCATTATCTAGCCTCGGCACCATTGCGCGGGGTCGGTGGGCTGGCCCTGCTGGCGAATCGCGAAGTACAGGCCGGCGCTGTCCTGGCCGCCACTGTCGCCGACAGTGGAGATGGCTTCGCCGGCCTTGACGATGTCGCCGGCGTTCTTGAGCAGGCTCTGGTTGTGGCCGTACAAGCTCAGGTAGCCATTGCCATGGTCGAGAATGACCAGAAGTCCAGCACCGCGCAACCAGTCGGCGAACACCACCCGCCCGCCGTGCACGGCGCGCACCTGGGTCCCGGCACTGGCGCTTATCATTACCCCGTCCCACTTGGCCCGCGCGTCACCGCCGCGGGTATCACCGAAGCGTGCCAGCAATCGACCGTTGACCGGCCATGGAAGTTTTCCCCGAGCAGAAGAAAATGCGCCGCCGTAGCTGGCTGTGTCGCTGGACACCACCGGGCCAAGGGTCGTCCGGGCCTTCTTCGGGATTTCCTCGGGTTCCCGGCTGCGGGCCTCGGCGGCCAAGGCCTGCGCCTTCCGGCGCTGCTCTTCTTCCTGCTTGGCCAGCAGGGCGCGTTGGCGGGCCTCCTCGGCCTCGCGCGCCTGGCGGGCGAGGGTTTCCTCGATGGTCTTGAGCACCTTGCCCAGGTCGGCCTGGTCCTGCTCGCGGCTCTGCAGTTTCTGGTCGCGCTCCTTCATGTCGCTGCTGAGCTTGGCCAGCACCTGCTGGCGCTTGTCGCGTTCGGCGACGAGGGCCTGGCGCTGAGTGTCGAGCTCGGCACGTTGTGCCAGCAACTGTTGCTGGTGGCCGGCGATGTCCTGCTCGACGTTGGCCAACTGGCGCAAGGTCTCGTTGAAGGAGCGCAACTGGTCCATGCGCGCTTTGCTGAGATAGTCGTAATAGGTGAGGGTACGGGCGAATTTCTCGGGATTCTGCTGGTTCAGCAGCAGCTTGAGGTATTCCTCGCGACCATTGTTCTGGTACGCGGAACGGGCCTGGATGGCAATCAGGCGTTGCTGTTCAACGCGGGCGCTCTGGAGTTTTTTTTTCTCGTGGTCAAGGCGCTCCAGCTCGCCCTCGGTCTTTTTTAGTTCTTGCTGCAGTGCCTCCACCTGTTTTTCGAGGTTGCCGATATCGGTCTCGGTGGCCTTGAGGTCTTTCTGCACGCCGGACTTTTCCTCCTGGAGCTTGCCCAGCATCTTTTTCAGCTCGGCGATGTCCTGGCGGGTGGCGTCCAGCTGTTGTTGGGTCTGCGCGCGCTCATCGGCAGCGAAGGCCGGGGCAAGCAGACATGACAGGGCGAGTAGGAACAGGGCGCGGAGCATGGGGTTGGGCGTACCAGGGATGGAGACTGGCCTAGTATGCCCGCGCAGGCGTGCAAAAAAAACGCCCAGCGGCGTGTGCGGCGGGGCGTTGGTCTGGAATTCATGTGTATTGGGGCTGCTGTGCAGCCCCTTTCGCCGGCAAGCCGGCTCCCACAGGAGTAAGTGCCTGACTCAAACGTGTGGGAGCTGGCTTGTCGTGGCGACGAACCGCAGCGAAAGGGCCGCAAAGCGGCCCCAGTACACCGATCAAGCGTCGATCAGGATCGAGGTACCGGTCATCTCCGCCGGTTTTTCCAGCCCCAGCAGCTCGAGCATGGTCGGCGCCACGTCCGCCAGCACGCCGCCGTTACGGACTTTCACGTGGCGCTTGCCGACGTAGATGAACGGCACCGGCTCGGTGGTGTGGGCGGTGTGCGCCTGGCCGGTGCATTCGTCTTCCATCTGCTCGACGTTGCCGTGGTCGGCGGTGATCAGGGCTTCGCCGCCGACCTTGTCCAGCGCCTCGACGATGCGGCCGACGCAGCCGTCCAGCGCCTCCACGGCCTTGACCGCGGCATCGAACACACCGGTGTGGCCGACCATGTCGCCGTTGGCGTAGTTGACCACGATCACGTCATAACGTTGCTGCTCGATGGCCTCGACGATACGGTCGGTGACCTCAGGGGCGCTCATTTCCGGCTGCAGGTCGTAGGTGGCGACCTTCGGCGACGGGATCAGGATGCGCTCTTCGCCTTCGAACGGCTCTTCGCGCCCGCCCGAGAAGAAGAACGTGACGTGGGCGTACTTCTCGGTTTCGGCGATGCGCAGCTGGGTCTTGCCATTCTTCGCCAGGTACTCGCCGAGCACGTTGTTCAGGCTGGCCGGGGCGAAAGCCGCTGGGGCCGGGATCTTCGCCGAGTACTGGGTCAGGCCGATGTAGGCCGCCAGCTTGGGCAGGCGTGCACGCGGGAATTCGTTGAAATCGGGCTCGACGAACACGCGGGACAGCTCGCGGGCGCGGTCGGCACGGAAGTTCATGAAGATCACCGCGTCGCCGTCTTCGACCTTGACCGCCTCGCCAATGCGCGTGGCCTTGACGAACTCGTCGCTCTCGTCGCGGGCATAGGCGGCTTCAAGGCCGGCCACGGCGGTCGCTGCGGTGTATTCGGCGGCGCTGTCGACGATCAGGTTGTAGGCGGCTTGTACGCGGTCCCAGCGGTTGTCGCGGTCCATCGCGTAGTAGCGGCCGATCAGGCTGGCGATGCGGCCCTTGCCGAGTTTGGCGAAGGTGGCGTCGAGCAGCTCGATGGACGACTGCGCGCTGCGCGGCGGCGTGTCGCGGCCATCGAGGAAGGCATGCAGGTAGATCTTTTCGGCACCACGCTGCGCGGCCAGTTCGGCCATGGCGATCAGGTGGTCCTGGTGGCTGTGCACGCCGCCGTCGGAGAGCAGGCCGAGGATATGCACGGCCTTGCCGGCGCTGGCGGCTTTTTCCACGGCACCGACGAGCACCGGGTTTTCGAAGAACTCGCCGTCACGGATGGCCTTGGTCACCCGGGTGAAGTCCTGGTACACCACGCGGCCGGCGCCGAGGTTCATGTGACCGACTTCCGAGTTGCCCATCTGCCCGTCGGGCAGCCCCACGTCCATGCCGGAGCCGGAGATCAGACCGTGCGGCTGGGTGGCGCGCAGGCGGTCGTAGACCGGCGTGTTGGCAGCAAAGATGGCGTTGTATTCGGGGCTTTCGCTGTGACCGAAGCCATCCAGGATGATCAGGACCAGAGGTTTAGGCGTACTCGTCATCAATCAAACTCACGGTTGTTCAAAGATGATAAAGACACGCATTTTAGGGCAAATCCGCCAGCGACGGCGAATATTCCTCCCATTGCCCGACCAGCGCGGTCAGGCATGCAACATGAAGGCGCGTTTGCCGCCAGCCCGGTGGGCTTTGGCGGTCATGGGGGGCTGTGTATACTGGCCGCCATTTTCAATCGCCTGGAACACCCCTGATGGTTGCTCACCTGATTCAATTCGCGACAGATCACTTCATCCTGGTGGCCATTTTCGTCGTCCTGCTGGTCCTGCTGCTGGTCAATGAAGTCCGCCGTGGCGGCCAGAGCCTGAGCAACGGCCAGCTGACTGCCCTGGTCAACGCCGACAAGGCCGTGGTGATCGATATCCGCACTGCCAAGGAATACTCGGCCGGGCATATCGTCGGCGCGCTGAGCATGCCGCAGGATAAAGTGGCCGGCCGCATGACCGAGCTGGAAAAACACAAAGACAAGACCCTGATCGTCGTCGACGCGATGGGCCAGCAGTCCGGTACCCTGTGCCGCGAACTGCTCAAGGCTGGTTACACCGCCGCCAAGCTCAGCGGTGGCGTTTCCAGCTGGAAAGCCGATAACCTGCCCCTGGTGAAGTGATATGAAGCCCGTCATCGTCTATTCCAGCGACTACTGCCCCTACTGCATGCGCGCCAAGTACCTGCTCGAGAGCAAGGGCGTGGCGTTCGAGGAGATCAAGGTCGACGGCAAACCCCAGGTTCGCGCCGAAATGAGCCAGAAGGCCGGCCGTACCTCGGTGCCGCAGATCTGGATCGGCAGCACGCACGTCGGTGGATGCGATGACCTCTATGCCCTGGAGCGCGCGGGCAAGCTCGACGCGCTGCTGGCGGCCTGATTCGCACTGCATTCAAGAACATTAGGAAAAGGATCTGCCATGACTGACCAACAGAACAACGGCGCTGGTGCTGAAGAAACCGCACCACAATTCTCCCTGCAGCGCATCTACGTGCGCGATCTGTCGTTCGAGGCTCCAAAAAGCCCGCAGATCTTCCGCCAGCAGTGGGAGCCGAGCGTATCGCTGGACCTGAACACCCGTCAGAAAGCCCTGGAAGGCGACTTCCACGAAGTGGTGCTGACCCTGTCGGTGACCGTCAAGAACGGTGACGAAGTGGCGTTCATCGCCGAAGTGCAACAGGCCGGCATCTTCCTGATCGCCAACCTGGACGCGTCCTCGATGAGCCACACCCTCGGCGCGTTCTGCCCGAACATCCTGTTCCCGTACGCCCGCGAGACCCTGGACAGCCTGGTGACCCGTGGCTCGTTCCCGGCGCTGATGCTGTCGCCGGTCAACTTCGACGCCCTGTACGCGCAAGAGATGCAGCGCATGCAGGAAGCCGGTGAAGTGCCGACCGTGCAGTAATTTCTGCCGGTAAAGAAAAAGGCGACCTTCGAGGTCGCCTTTTTCATGTCTCTTGCTGGGGATAGGGCCCGAGCGGCGAGCACATCAGCTTCCGGCAAACCCCTGCTGGCGCCACGCCTCGTACACCGTTACGGCCACGGTATTGGACAGGTTCAAGCTCCGGCACCCCGGCCGCATCGGCAGGCGCAGGCGTTGTTCGGCAGGCAGGCTGTCCAGCACCTCGGCCGGCAGGCCACGGCTTTCGGGGCCGAACAGGAAGGCGTCACCGGGCTGGTACTCGACCTCATGGAACGGGTGCGAGCCTTTGGTGGTGAACGCGAACAGTCGAGGCTGATTCAGGCTTTCCAGGCATTCGGCCAGGCTTTGGTGGCGCTGTAGCGTGGCATACTCGTGGTAATCCAGCCCCGCGCGGCGCAGGCGTTTGTCGTCCAGTTCGAAGCTGATGGGCTCGATCAGGTGCAGGGCGCAGCCGCTGTTGGCGCACAGGCGGATGATGTTGCCGGTATTCGGCGGAATTTCTGGTTGAAAAAGGATGACGTGAAACATGCACGGCTCCAAGCGTGAAGATGACGAGCATTCTACCCCCGAACCCGACCCGCGTTCGAAGGCCTGGCCGCGGGTGCTGCTGTCGCTGGCGATCTTCGGCATGCTCGTGGGCCTGATGATCGGCCGGCTGACGGCGCCCGAGGAGCGGGTGCTGGAGCAGGTCGAGGTGGTGCAGGGCGGGCTGGACCTGTGGTTCAACGAAGAGCCGCAACTGCATGGCGAGAATGTCGAGGGTACCGTGGCCGTGGTGTTCCAGGCCGAGGGCAAGGCCGCGCGGGGCCAGTTGATGTTGCAGGGCAAGCCGGTGGGCTGGCGTTTGCAGAAGAGCGAGGAAGGCTTGCTGTTGACGCTGGTCGCTGCGCGCCCCCTGCGCGGCGAATGGGCCGGCGCGCAGGAGGCGGGACGTTGGCGGGTGCAGGTGAGGCTGCACGAATAAAAGAGGGGATATCCCGGCCTGCCTGTACCGAGGTCCCCGAAACTGGAGGTACTGGGTACTTAGCAGGGAGCGTGCCAGGTTTTGCAGGCCCGGAAACATGCTGTTCCGGCCCTTTCCAAAGGGTCATGAGGACTAATCTGCGTTCTGCTGGTGCACATGGCACAGCAACGGTGCAGAGGGGCGCTATTCGCTAGAAGGAGAGAATGGGCGCGGGAGGCCTCTACCGGGACCTGATAATTTTGCCAGTATCGGACACCGATTAGCCTCGGTTAGCTTTCGGCTCATGATTTGATAGTCCTGCGGGAGTGACCGTTCATGAGCCTGTATTTGCCGATGCTCGATCGCCAGCGCTCACCATTCGGGGGGGGGGAACTTCTCCAGAGCATATACACCTTACGGTGCCATTACAGATGCAGGGGGGCCGGCCACCGGCTTCTGTGGACAGCTTCGCGACAGGGTGACTGGTAGCTATCCGCTGGGTAATGGCAATCGTTTTTACTCCCCGGAGATAATGCGTTTTCAGTCCCCTGATCGGTTGAGTCCGTTTGCTGCGGGCGGGATCAATGCTTATAGCTACTGTGTTGGTAACCCAGTAGACAATTGGGATCCCAGTGGGGGGACGAAGCGTTTGTTGTCGGACCCTATAGACATGATAGCCCCGGGTATTTCAACTGTGGTAGGTGCTGCTACAACTGGGATTCTGATAGCTGATACTCGGAGCAGCTTCAAGAGTAGAGCTCAGGTAGCGGAATTGAAGAAGCACTCGAATGATCCCGACGTGCTCAATATGGAGGAGGTCACCAGAACGCGACTTGTTCAGAAAGTAGTTGCAGCCACCGCTGCTGGAGGATCGACTCTAGCTAGTGCAGCAGGAGTGGTCGGTGCTCCGGTTGCCGTGCCGGTCCAGATTACTCTCGCCGGACTGAGTGCCGCTGCACTTGGGCTTGACCAGATTTCGAGCAGGCGCGAGGCTAAGCACCGTGCGGACCCGCTCAACTTCATGAAGCGCTCCGCCGGAACATATGAAAACAAGATTATTGCCGGGCAAAAGTTATTGAATCGAGAATTGCAAAAAAATGAAAAGCAATCAGCACTGAGTCCGGCCGATTACGAATCCCGATTAGAGCAGGACAAGAGAGTTGAACGTCAGTTCAATGATGCGTTTAATGGGCTATTGATTTCAATTCGGTCTTTAAGCGATTGGTAATGAGTTTTATCAGTCAAAATATTCTTGGCTTTAAAGTTAAATTTATATGAAATTTCTGTTCTGCGTCCTTTGGATGTGAGGGCTAAAGATAGCCCTCATTATTTTGCGTTGCTCAACGATCAGTGCTCTTCCCCCTCATCATCATCCCCCCCATCTACCTTCATCCCCAACTCCTTGATCTTGCGCGTCAAGGTGTTGCGCCCCCACCCCAGCAACAATGCCGCATCACGACGACGCCCGGCGGTGTGCTTGAGCGCGGTTTCGATCATGATCCGCTCGAAACTGGGCACGGCGCTGTCCAGCAGGTTGGTCTGGCCGCGGGCAAGGGCCTGGTCGGCCCACTGACGCAAGGCCTGCTCCCAGTTGGTCACCGGCGCGGCGTCCTGGGGCAGGTTGAGCAGCTCTGGCGGCAGGTCGCCGACCAGCACTTCGCGGCTGGAAGCCATCACGGTGATCCAGCGGCAGGTGTTCTCCAGCTGGCGTACGTTGCCCGGCCACGGTAGGTTGCGGATGAATTCCTCGGTCTCGGGCTTGAGCAGCTTGGGCTCCACTGCCAGCTCCTGGGCGGCGCGGCCGAGGAAGTGGCGGGCCAGCGCCGGGATGTCCTCGCGCCGGTCGGCCAGGCGCGGGATATGAATGCGGATCACGTTGAGACGGTGGAACAGGTCTTCACGAAACTTGCCGGCCTGCACCAGGGACTCGAGGTTCTGGTGAGTGGCGGCGATGATGCGCACATCCACCTTGACTGGCACATGGCCGCCAACCCGGTAGAACTCGCCATCAGCGAGCACTCGCAGCAGGCGGGTCTGGGTATCGGCGGGCATGTCGCCGATCTCGTCGAGGAACAGCGTGCCGCCGTCGGCCTGCTCGAAGCGCCCACGACGCAGGTTGGCGGCGCCGGTAAAGGCGCCCTTTTCATGGCCGAACAGCTCGGACTCCATCAGGTCCTTTGGGATCGCCGCCATGTTCAGGGCAATGAACGGCGATGCCGCCCGTGGGCTATGGCGGTGCAGGGCATGGGCCACCAGCTCTTTGCCGGTACCAGACTCACCATTGATCAGCACAGTGATGTTGGAGTGGCTGAGGCGGCCGATGGCACGGAACACTTCTTGCATCGCCGGCGCCTCGCCGATGATCTCGGGGGTGCGGGCCAGCGCCTGGGGCACCTCCAGCGCCTGCTGCTCCTGGGCGTGCTGGTTGGCGCGCTTGACCAGCGACACCGCTTCGTCGACATCGAACGGCTTGGGCAGGTACTCGAAGGCGCCGCCCTGGTACGATGCCACGGCGCTGTCCAGGTCGGAATGGGCGGTCATGATGATCACCGGCAGCCCAGGGTGCTGGTCGCGGATCTGGGCGAGCAGGTCGAGACCGCTGGCGCCGGGCATGCGGATATCCGAGATGATCACGTCCGGTTGCTGGCGGGCCAGGCGGCCCATCACGCCGTCGGCGCTGTCGAAGCTCTGGGTGGTCATGCCTTCCTGCTGCAGGGCCTTTTCCAGGACCCAGCGGATGGAACGATCATCATCGACGATCCAGACGGTTTCACTTCGGCTCATGGGGTGGTGGCTCCTTGTTCCAGGGGCAGGTAGATCGAGAAGGTGGTGTGGCCTGCGTGGCTTTCACATTCGATCAGGCCCTGGTGCTGGCTGATGATGTTCTGGGTGATGGCCAGGCCCAGCCCGGTGCCGTCCGGGCGGCCGCTGACCATGGGGTAGAAGAGTGTGTCCTGCAGTTCCGCGGGGATGCCGGGGCCGTTGTCGATGATCTCGATCCGCGCCACCAGGCGGTGGCGGACGTGGCCGATGGTGAACTGGCGCACGGCCCGACTGCGCAGGGTGATGCGGCCCAGGCGCAGTTCGTTCTGCGCGCCGATGGCCTGCATGGCGTTGCGCACGATGTTGAGCACGGCCTGGATCATCTGCTCGCGGTCGATCAGCACGTCCGGCAGGCTCGGGTCGTAGTCGCGCACCAGGGTGATGCCGCCCTGGCTCTCGGCATCGACCAGGCTGCACACCCGTTCGAGCACTTCGTGGATATTGGTCATGGACAGCGACGGCAGCTTGTTCGAGCCGAGCATGCGGTCGACCAGGTTGCGCAGGCGGTCGGCCTCTTCGATGATCACATTGGTGTAGTCACGCAGGCCGTCCTCGGGCAGCTCGCGGGCCAGCAGTTGCGCCGCGCCGCGAATGCCGCCGAGGGGGTTCTTGATCTCGTGGGCGAGGCCACGCACCAGCATCTTGGTGGTCTCCTGCTTGCTCAGCTGGGCCTCCTCCTTGGTGATGCGCAGCAGGCGGTCACGCGGGTGCACCTCCAGCAGCAGCAGGGTCTGGCCTTGGTGCAGGATGGGCGTGACGGCGTAGTCGACGGTGATGCTCTGGCCGGTCAGCGAGGTCAGCTGGGCTTCGCGCTTGGTGAACGGGTGCGCCTGCTCCACCGCCTGGCGCAGCGAGTTGAGTGCCTCGGCCGATTCGGTGAACAGCTCGCTGATGAACTGGCCATGGCTGCGCTGGCCACTGACAGCCAGGAGCATTTCCGCGGCTGGATTCATGTACTCCAGGCGCAGTTCGGCATTGAGCAGGAGCGTGGCCGTGGTCAGGTTGTCCAGAAGCAGACGGTGCTGTGCATCGCTGATGGTCATAAGGCGTCGTTGACCTCTATTGGCACTCTTTTGGCGCCCCTCTCAGGCCTGGGGCGCGCATGGATGACGTGCTGGATGCGTTGAAAATGCAAGAACCAAACCAAGGCTCCGAAAAGAAGCGGAAATTCCGGATAAAGTCCTGTGTGCGCGCAAAATCGGCACATAAAGCCCTGGTTAAACGATTCTTGTGACCCAAAGTGGGGTGCATGTCGGGGCGCAAGGCCTATTCATGCACCAATATGGAGCATAGTGAGCTCACGCGCTTTTGCACAGCTGCCCGGTGGCGCGGACCAGGGCAAGGTGCCGCGACGCTTCGCGCCTGCGCTGGTGCAGTGCGTTGGCCAGTTGGCCGGGGCAGTTGATCGTGATTGTCTGGTCGAATTGGGCGAGGGCAACGAGCAGTTGTGCCTGAAGGTGGTCCAATGCCGGGCGTACATCCTGGCCAAGATCCTGTCGAGGCAGGTCGGGTGCCTGCCGTGCGCGGTGCCAGCTGTCCAGCAGGTGATACTGGAGCAGTTTGCTCGCCTCGATCTGGTCCGCGAAGAACGCTTCGGCGCGTGCCGGGTCCAGCTGGTAGGCGGTCGCGGCCTGGCGTGCGCTGGCCAGTACCTGTTGCTCGCGGTCAAAGGCCTGCACTGGTTGCCCTCGGTCCCATTTGTGCAGGGCGACCGCTTCGGCAAGGTCAAGACGGCGCTCGATGGCGTCAAGCAGGTTCTCGAGGTTGGAATGAGGCGGCGGCGAGGTGTTGCAGCCGGACAATACGAGGCAGCAGGTGAGTGCGAGGTGTCTGGTACGCATGGTGATCTCCTTGGATTGATGGAGAACCGAGTGTCGCAGTGCCGCCAGATACGGCTGTAGGGCTAGTCCGATGATGCCGATGCAAAAATGGAAACGGCCTCCCGAGGGAGGCCGTCCTGATGTCACCGGCGCGAGGCGCCAGATAGATCAGCAGCTGTAGTACAGCTCGTATTCCAGCGGGTGCACGAAGGTGCGTACCTTGATTTCTTCTTCGCTCTTCAGCTCGATGAAGGCATCGATGAAGTCGTCGGAGAATACGCCGCCCTTGGTCAGGAACGCACGGCCTTTATCCAGCTCTTCCAGAGCTTCTTTCAGGCTGCCACAGACTTGCGGGATTTCCTTGGCCTCTTCAGGCGGCAGGTCGTACAGGTTCTTGTCGGCGGCATCGCCTGGGTGGATCTTGTTCTGGATGCCGTCCAGGCCCGCCATCAGCAGGGCCGCGAAGGCCAGGTACGGGTTGGCCGACGGGTCCGGGAAGCGTGCTTCGATACGGCGGGCTTTCGGGCTGCCGACGTAAGGAATACGGATCGAGGCGGAACGGTTGCGCGCCGAGTAGGCCAGCATTACCGGGGCTTCGAAACCTGGGACCAGACGCTTGTAGGAGTTGGTCGACGGGTTGGTGAAGCCGTTCAGGGCCTTGCCGTGCTTGATGATGCCGCCGATGAAGTACAGGGCGGTATCGGACAGGCCGGCATAGCCTTCGCCGGAGAAGGTGTTCTTGCCGTCTTTCCAGATCGACATGTGCACGTGCATGCCCGAGCCGTTGTCGCCGTACAGAGGCTTGGGCATGAAGGTGGCGGTACGGCCATAGGCGTCGGCAACGTTGTGCACGACGTATTTCAGGGCCTGTACTTCGTCAGCTTTCTTCACCAGGGTGTTGAACTTGACGCCGATTTCGTTCTGGCCGGCAGTCGCCACTTCGTGGTGGTGAACTTCGACGGTCTGGCCCATTTCTTCCAGGGCGTTGCACATGGCGGTGCGGATTTCGTGGTCGTGGTCGAACGGCGGAACCGGGAAGTAGCCGCCTTTCACGCCCGGACGGTGGCCTTTGTTGCCGCCTTCCACGTCAGCGCCGGTCATCCACGAGCCTTGCTCGGAGAAGATCTTGAACATCGAGCCGGAGATGTCCGAGTGGAACTTCACTTCGTCGAAGATGAAGAACTCAGGCTCTGGGCCTGCGAACACGGTGTCACCGATGCCGGTGCTCTTCAGGTACTCTTCGGCGCGCTTGGCGATGCCGCGCGGGTCACGATCGTAGCCCTGCATGCTCGACGGGTCGACGATGTCGCAGGTGATGATCAGGGTCGGTTCTTCGGTGAACGGGTCCAGCACGGCGGTTTCGTCAACCGGCATCAGGATCATGTCGGAGGCTTCGATGCCTTTCCAGCCAGCAATGGAGGAACCGTCGAACATCTTGCCGACTTCGAAGAAGTCTTCGTCCAGGCCATCGCGCGCCGGCATGGTCACGTGATGCTGAATGCCTTTGGTGTCCGTGAAACGCAGATCAATCCACTTGACGTCATGATCTTTGATGAGTTGAACCGACTTCGACATGTTGTCCTCCGGATGGTCTAGGGCGCAGTTGGCCGCTGCCCTGGAAATAAGGGTGTCGCTGGGCGCGGATAGTCGGCCAAGCTTACCTGCCTCACAAGGGAGCAAATTGCATGCCAGTGCCCGGAAATGGCCTGCACGCGATAAAAGGAGGCGTTGCTGGGCATTTGCTGGTGATATGGATGGCTGCTGTGCACTCATGTGATGCGTTTTTTATCTTTGCCGCACCGTTATGGTGCGCTCTGTGCGTGCAGGGCTACATCGCGGGGCAGGCAACATAAATCCAACCTTCTGGACAAAAGTTGGTCAAAAGCTGAGCAATTTCCGCTATAATTCGCGCCCCTCATTTTCGGTAGGCCCTGGGCGCGCTGTTAAACCAATGAAACTTATCGTCAAAGTCTTCCCAGAAATCACCATCAAGAGCCGGCCGGTGCGCAAGCGCTTCATCCGCCAGCTCGCCAAGAACATCCGCAACGTGCTCAAGGACCTTGATCCCGAGCTCGCGGTTGATGGTGTCTGGGACAATCTCGAGGTGGTCACCCGCGTCGAGGACGAAAAGATCCAGCGCGAAATGATCGAGCGCCTGACCTGTACGCCGGGTATCACCCACTTCCTGCAGGTCGAGGAGTATGCCCTGGGCGATTTCGACGACATCGTCGCCAAGTGCAAGCACCACTTTGGCCACCTGCTGGCCGGCAAGCGCTTCTCGGTACGCTGCAAGCGCGGCGGCCACCACGATTTCACCTCGATGGACGTCGACCGCTACGTCGGCAGCCAGCTGCGGCAGCAGTGCGGCGCCGCCGGCATCGACCTGAAGACCCCAGAAGTCGTGGTGCGCATGGAGATCCGCGACCAGCGCCTGTACGTGATTCACAATCAGCACAACGGCATTGGCGGCTACCCGCTGGGCGCACTGGAACAGACCCTGGTGCTGATGTCCGGTGGCTTCGACTCCACCGTCGCGGCCTACCAGATGATGCGCCGCGGACTGATGACCCATTTCTGCTTCTTCAACCTCGGTGGCCGTGCCCACGAGCTGGGCGTGATGGAAGTGGCCCACTACCTGTGGAAGAAGTACGGCAGCAGCCAGCGCGTACTGTTCATCAGCGTGCCGTTCGAGGAAGTGGTCGGCGAGATCCTCAACAAGGTCGACAACAGCTACATGGGCGTCACCCTCAAGCGCATGATGCTGCGCGGCGCCGCGCACATGGCCGACCGTCTGCAGATCGACGCGCTGGTCACCGGCGAGGCGATCTCCCAGGTGTCGAGCCAGACCTTGCCGAACCTGTCGATCATCGACTCGGCCACCGACAAGCTGGTGCTGCGCCCGCTGCTGGCCAGCCACAAGCAGGACATCATCGACCAGGCCACCGAGATCGGCACCGCCGACTTCGCCAAGCATATGCCCGAGTATTGCGGCGTGATCTCGGTGAACCCGACTACCCATGCCAAGCGTCACCGCATGGAGCACGAAGAAAAGCAGTTCGACATGGCCGTGCTGGAGCGCGCCCTGGAGCGCGCCAAGTTCATCTCCATCGACCATGTGATCGACGAGCTGGGCAAGGACATCGAAATCGAGGAAGTGGCCGAGGCACTGCCAGGCCAGATCGTCATCGACATTCGTCACCCCGACGCCCAGGAAGACGAACCTCTGGTGCTGGAAGGCATCGAAGTCCAGGCCATGCCGTTCTACGCCATCAACAGCAAGTTCAAGCAGCTGGACCCCACGCGCCAGTACTTGCTGTATTGCGACAAGGGTGTGATGAGCCGTCTGCACGCACACCACCTGCTCAGTGAGGGACATGCCAATGTGCGTGTTTATCGTCCGACATAAGACGCCAGGGCTGTATGGCGGCAGCATCCGCCATCGCCCTCCCGACCATCGGGCCCGCTGAGCCGTAAACCGTACATATTGGCCGCCTACACTGGCGGCAACCGAATCCTCTGATCGAGATACAGTTGTGATCGAAAATCTGCGTAACATCGCCATCATCGCCCACGTTGACCATGGTAAAACCACCCTGGTCGACAAACTCCTGCGCCAGTCCGGCACCCTGGAGCGTAACGAGCTCAACGACGAGCGCGTCATGGACTCCAACGACCAGGAAAAAGAGCGCGGCATTACCATTCTGGCGAAAAACACCGCCATCAACTGGAACGGCTACCACATCAACATCGTCGACACCCCCGGCCACGCCGACTTCGGTGGCGAGGTTGAGCGTGTAATGTCGATGGTCGACTCCGTGCTGCTGCTGGTCGACGCCCAGGACGGCCCGATGCCGCAAACCCGCTTCGTGACCAAGAAGGCCTTCGAAGCTGGCCTGAAGCCAATCGTCGTGATCAACAAGGTCGACCGTCCAGGCGCGCGTCCTGACTGGGTTCTGGACCAGATCTTCGACCTGTTCGACAACCTCGGCGCCACCGACGAACAGCTGGACTTCAAAGTCGTCTACGCCTCGGCCCTGAACGGCATCGCCGGTCTGGACCACACCGCCATGGGCGAAGACATGACCGCCCTGTACCAGTCGATCGTCGACAACGTACCGGCGCCGGACGTTGACCGTGAAGGTTCGTTCCAGATGCAGATCTCGGCACTGGACTACAACAGCTTCCTGGGTGTTATCGGTGTTGGCCGTATCGCCCGTGGCCGCATCAAGCCGAACACCCCGGTTGTTGCCATCGATGTCGACGGCAAGAAGCGTAACGGCCGTATTCTGAAGCTGATGGGCCACCACGGCCTGCACCGTGTCGACGTCGAAGAAGCCCAGGCTGGCGACATCGTCTGCATCAGCGGTTTCGACGAGCTGTTCATCTCCGACACCCTGTGCGCCCCGGACGCGGTAGAAGCGATGAAGCCGCTGACCGTCGACGAGCCAACCGTCTCGATGACCTTCCAGGTCAACGACTCGCCGTTCTGCGGCAAGGAAGGCAAGTTCGTCACCAGCCGTAACATCAAGGACCGTCTGGACAAGGAGCTGCTGTACAACGTTGCCCTGCGCGTCCAGGAAACCGATTCCCCTGACAAGTTCAAGGTATCGGGCCGTGGCGAGCTGCACCTGTCCGTTCTGATCGAAACCATGCGCCGTGAAGGCTTCGAGATGGCCGTAGGCCGTCCTGAAGTGATCATCCGCGAAGTCGACGGCGTCAAGCAGGAACCGTTCGAGAACGTCACCATCGACATCCCTGAAGAATCCCAGGGCAAGGTCATGGAAGAAATGGGTCTGCGTAAAGGCGACCTGACCAACATGGTGCCGGATGGCAAGGGCCGTGTTCGCCTGGAATACAACATTCCAGCCCGTGGTCTGATCGGTTTCCGCAACCAGTTCCTGACCCTGACCAACGGTGCAGGCATCCTGACCTCGATCTTCGATCGCTACGACACCATGAAGTCGGGCCAGATGTCCGGCCGTCTGAACGGCGTACTGGTTTCGGTCGAGACCGGCAAGGCACTGACCTACTCGCTGGAAACCCTGCAGGCGCGCGGCAAGCTGTTCGTCGAGCACGGCCAGGAGATCTACAACGGTCAGATCATCGGCCTGAACAGCCGCGACAACGACCTGGGCGTGAACCCGACCAAAGGCAAGAAGCTCGACAACATGCGTGCTTCGGGCAAGGACGAAGTCATCGCCCTGGTACCGCCGGTTCGCCACACCCTGGAACAGGCCCTGGAGTTCATCCAGGACGACGAGCTGTGCGAAGTCACGCCGAAGTCGATCCGTCTGCGCAAGAAGATCCTGGACGAAGGCGAGCGTACCCGCGCTGCCAAGAAAGCCAAGAACTGAGTTAGCTCAGGCTGAATGAAAACGCCCCCGGTCGAAAGGCCGGGGGCGTTTTTGTTTGCCTTCAGAAATACGGGCCGCTTTGCAGCCCCAGCATTTCAGGCGTGGCGCAGTCTCAGCGCCCGACCACCTTGGGCTTGTAAGCGCAATACCCCGGTCGCGGCCCGACCTTGGGGTGGTTGCGGCAGGTATCCGGGCGCTTGTCGTAGATGGTGCACAGGCGGCTCTTGCGATCCAGGTACATGCAGTCATCGTTGCTCATCCGGGTCAGGGTGAAGATCCCCGATTTCTGGTTGAAGCGCTCGATGATGCCTTCCTTCTGCAGGCGTTTGGCCACGTTCTTCGGCGGTTCGTCTTTCTCGAATTCATCCACCACGCCAATGCGGATCAGATCCTTGATCTTCACCTCCACCGGCAGGGTGCAGCAGGTCGAGTGGCAGCCACCGCACATATGGCTGGCATAGCGCTGCCAGGTCTCCAGGCGGTCGACTTCGGCGGCGGCGATCAGGGTCGTTTTCATGGTTATGGGGTGAATCACGGTCTTGGGGCGCGCGATCATACCGGAGTTGTTCAATTTGTGAACAACCTTTTGCCCGATTCCCCTGGCAGTTGATGAAAACCGCGAACGCTCGCTGTCGCTGTGTGTCAGAGCGTCTAGGCTGAACACTCTCCCTGCGCTTTCGCCTACTTGCCCGAGGATGCCGCATGTCCCAGGAAAACAAGGCCCGTGAGGCCAAAGCTCATCCCGACGAGGTGGCCGCGTTCCGCGCCGCCGTGCTGGCCAAGCTGACCTACGCCGTTGGCAAGGACCCGGAACACGCCTTCGACCACGACTGGTTCGAGGCCATTGCCCTGGCTGCCCGCGACCATATGGTCGACCACTGGATGGATCACACTCGCCAGGCCTACCGCCGTAGCCAGAAGCGGGTGTACTACCTCTCTCTAGAGTTTCTCATCGGCCGCCTGCTGTACGACAGCCTGAGCAACCTCGGTTACCTGGAGATCGCCCGCGAGGCGCTCGAAGGCCTGGATGTCGACCTGGAGCGCATCCGTCTGCTCGAGCCCGATGCGGCGCTCGGCAACGGTGGCCTCGGGCGCCTGGCGGCGTGCTTCATGGAGAGCATGTCGACCCTGGGTATTGCCGCCCATGGCTATGGCATCCGCTACGAGCATGGGTTGTTCCGCCAGGCGGTGGTCGATGGCTGGCAGCAGGAGCAGACCGAGAACTGGCTGGACTTTGGTAACCCCTGGGAGTTCGAGCGGGCCGAGGTGATCTACCCGATCAGTTTCGGCGGCAGCGTCGAGACCGTGCAGGAAGGCAATGGCCAGCAACGTCAGGTCTGGTGGCCGGGCGAGACGGTGCGGGCGGTGGCCTACGACACGCCGGTGGTCGGCTGGCGCGGCTCCAGCGTCAATACCCTGCGCCTGTGGCGTGCCCGGGCGCTGGAGGAGCTGCACCTGGAGCGCTTCAATGCCGGTGATCACCTGGGCGCGGTGGCCGAGGTGGCCCGCGCCGAAAGCATCTCGCGAGTGTTGTACCCGGCCGACAGCACCGAGGCTGGCCAGGAGTTGCGCCTGCGCCAGGAGTACTTCTTCGTTTCGGCCTCGCTGCAGGACCTGCTGCGACGCCACCTGAACATGCACAAGGACCTGCTCAACCTGCCGGATGCCGCGGCCATCCAGCTCAACGACACCCACCCGTCGATTGCCGTGGCCGAGCTGATGCGCCTGCTGGTCGACCAGCACGAAATCCCCTGGGACAAAGCGTGGGCGCTGACCGTCGGCACCCTGGCCTACACCAACCACACCTTGTTGCCCGAAGCCCTGGAAACCTGGCCGGTGGCATTGATGGAGCGCATGCTGCCGCGGCACATGCAGATCATCTACCTGATCAACGCCTACCATATCGACGCACTGCGGGCCAAAGGCCTGCACGACTTCGACGTGCTGCGAGCGGTGTCGCTGATCGAGGAGGACAATGGCCGCCGGGTGCGCATGGGCAACCTCGCGTTCCTTGGCTCGCACAGCGTCAACGGCGTGTCGGCGCTGCACAGCAAGCTGATGAAAAGCACGGTGTTCGCCGAGCTGCACAAGCTCTACCCGCAGCGAATCAACAACAAGACCAATGGCATCACCTTCCGCCGTTGGCTGTACCAGGCCAACCCGCCGCTCACGGCGATGCTGATCGAGGCGCTGGGGCCGGAGGTGCTGGATGACCCGGAAGGCAAGCTCAAGGCACTGGCGCCCTTCGCCGACAAGGCCACCTTCCGCAAGCAGTTCGCCGCCCAGCGCCTGCACAGCAAGCGCGCCCTGGCCAGCATCATCCAGGACCGGATCGGCGTGACGGTCAACCCGGAGGCGCTGTTCGATGTGCAGGTCAAGCGCATCCACGAGTACAAGCGCCAGTTGCTCAATCTGCTGCACACGGTGGCGCTGTACCAGGCCATCCGCAACGACCCCGGCACCGACTGGGTGCCGCGGGTGAAGATTTTCGCCGGCAAGGCGGCGGCCAGCTACCACCAGGCCAAGCTGATCATCAAGCTGGCCAACGACATCGCCCGGGTGGTCAACAACGACCCCACGGTGCGCGGCCTGCTCAAGGTGGTGTTCCTGCCCAACTACAACGTCAGCCTGGCCGAGAGCATCATCCCGGCGGCTGACCTGTCCGAGCAGATTTCCACGGCCGGCTACGAGGCCTCCGGCACCAGCAACATGAAGTTCGGCCTCAATGGCGCGCTGACCATCGGCACCCTCGATGGCGCCAACGTCGAGATGTGCGAGCAGGTGGGGGCGGAGAACATGTTCATCTTCGGCCTGACCGCGCAGCAGGTGGAGGCACGCAAGCGCAGCGGCGACTTTGGCGCCGCGTCGGCGATCGCTGCCTCCCATCGTCTGGGCGACGTGCTGCAGGCGATTCGCAGCGGGGTGTTCTCGCCTGATGATCCGGCGCGTTATGCCGGTTTGGTGGACGGGCTGATCGCCTACGACCGCTTCCTGGTGTGCGCCGACTTCGATGCCTACTGGGACGCCCAGCGGCGAGTCGAGGAGTTGTGGCACGCGCCGCAGGACTGGTGGCGCGTGGCAGTGCTGAACACGGCGCGGATGGGCTGGTTCTCGTCGGACCGGACCATTCGCGAGTATGCGAGCGAGATCTGGAAGGCCTTGGATTAGCACACCGGGGCCGCTTTGCGGCCCATCGCCGGCAAGCCGGCTCCCACAAAGATCCACAGCACCGCCAAACTCTGTGGGAGCCGGCTTGCCGGCGATGGGCTGCGCAGCAGCCCTAATCGACAAGCTGCGTGAACTCAAAGCCCAATGAGCCCTCTGATCTGCCACACGAGTCTCTTTGCTCGCTAGCCCGTCACTCTCCCTGTAAACTGCGGGGGTTTTTCTCCCCCTTTCCTTTTCGGAGCCATACATGTCCCGCGTTACCCTGAGTCGCTATCTGATTGAGCAGACCCGCAGCAACAATACCCCTGCCGATCTGCGCTTCCTGATCGAAGTGGTGGCGCGTGCGTGCAAGGAGATCAGTCACCACGTGTCCAAGGGCGCCCTGGGCGGCGTGCTGGGCAGCATGGGCACCGAGAACGTGCAGGGCGAGGTGCAGAAGAAGCTCGACGTGATTTCCAACGACATCCTGCTCGAAGCCAACGAGTGGGGCGGTCACCTGGCCGGCATGGCCTCCGAAGAGATGGACAATGCCTACCAGATCCCGGGCAAGTACCCCAAAGGCGCCTACCTGCTGGTCTTTGACCCGCTGGACGGCTCGTCGAACATCGACGTCAACGTCTCGGTCGGCACCATCTTCTCGGTGCTGCGTTGCCCGAACGAATACCTGAGCCAGAACGAAACCCTGAACGAGAATGCATTCCTGCAGCCAGGCACCCAGCAGGTCGCCGCCGGTTACGCCATCTACGGCCCGCAGACCATGCTGATCCTGACCCTGGGCAACGGCGTCAAGGGCTTCACCCTGGACCGCGAGCTGGGCAGCTTCGTCCTGACCCACGAAAACATCCAGGTACCGGCCACCACCGCCGAGTTCGCCATCAACATGTCCAACCAGCGCCACTGGGAAGCCCCGGTGCAACGCTACGTGGGCGAGCTGCTGGCCGGCGAGACCGGGCCGCTGAAAAAGAACTACAACATGCGCTGGATCGCCTCGATGGTGGCCGACGTGCATCGCATCCTGACCCGTGGCGGCCTGTTCATGTACCCACGCGATGCCCGCGAGCCGAGCAAGCCGGGCAAGCTGCGCCTGATGTACGAAGCCAACCCGATGTCGTTCATCATCGAACAGGCAGGCGGCGCCTCCACCAACGGTTACGAGCGTATCCTCGACATCAAGCCGGAGAGCCTGCACCAGCGTGTGTCGGTGATCCTCGGCTCGAAGGAAGAGGTCGAGCGCGTCACCGCCTACCACAAGGAGTAAGTCATGCTCGCACCTTGGCAGCCGTTGCTGGAGTGGTGGTTCGGTTGGGGCACAAGTGCCCAGGCCGTGGCTGACGAGAAGAACACGCTGTGGTTCGGCAAGCATCACGACGTCGATGCCCAGGCGCTGTTCGGCGACCTGGTCGAGCAAGCCCTGGCGGGCGGGCTCGACGAGTGGCAGCAGAGCCCCCAGGGCTGGCTCGGTCTGCTGCTGCTGCTGGATCAGCTGCCGCGCATGATCTATCGCGACACGCCGCGTGCCTTCGAGGGTGACCGGCGTGCCCAGGTAGTGGCGATGCAGGGGTTGCAGAAGGGCTGGGACTACCAGCTGCTGCCGATCCAGCGGGTGTTCGTGCTATTGGTGCTGGAGCATGCCGAGGTGCTGGACTGGCAAAACCTGTGCGTCGAGCGTTACCAGACCTTGCTGGACGAGCAGCCCGAGGCCAGCCGTCGGTTGTTTGAAGGCTTCCTCGACTATGCCGAGCAGCACCAGCGGGTGATCGCCCGCTTCGGGCGCTTCCCGCACCGCAACCTGGTGCTGAACCGCCCGAGCACCAGTGAAGAGATGGACTTCCTGCTGGAGCCTGGGTCCAGGTTCTAGTGCCAGTGGGGCTGCTTTGCAGCCCTATCGCTGGCAAGCCAGCTCCCACAGGATAAGCGCTGCATTCGGGTCTGGCGCTATCCCTGTGGGAGCTGGCTTGCCAGCGATGGGCCGCGAAGCGGCCCCAGCCATCTCAGATCCTGAAACTCCCCACCAGGTGCTTCAACCGCTCGACCTGATGCTCCAGGTCGGTGCAGGCACGCAAGGTGCTCTGCAAGTTCTGCACCCCTTCCTGATTCAGCGTATTGATTTCGGTGATGTCGACATTGATCGACTCGACCACGGCCGTTTGCTCTTCCGTGGCGGTGGCCACCGACTGGTTCATGCCGTCGATCTCGCCGATGCGCTGGGTGACACTGCCCAGGCGTTCGCCGGCCTGGTTGGCGATGCCGACACTGCGGTCGCTGTGTTGCTGGCTCTGGTTCATGGTGCTCACGGCCACCTGGGCCCCGGCCTGCAGCTCCTCGATCAGGCGCTGCACCTGCTGTGCCGAGTCCTGGGTGCGGTGTGCCAGGTTGCGCACCTCGTCGGCCACCACCGCGAAACCACGCCCGGCTTCGCCGGCACGGGCCGCCTCGATGGCCGCGTTGAGCGCCAACAGGTTGGTCTGCTGCGAAATGCCGCTGATCACATCGAGGATCTGGCCGATGTTGGCCGTGTGGTTGTTCAGCGTTTCGATGTTGCCGCTGGCATCACTGATGCGCGCCGACAACTGATTCATCACGTCGATGGTTTCGCCCACCACCTGCTGGCCCTCTTCAGCCAGGCCGCGGGCGGCGCTGGAGTGCTGCGAGGCGAGGGCGGCGTTCTGGGCGATCTCCTGGGCGGCGGCGCCGAGCTGGTTGATCGCCGCGGCGACACTGCTGGTGCGGCTGGACTGCTGGTCGGCGTTGTGGATCGAGGCATTCGAGGCGCTGACCACCTGACCGGCCACGGCATTCACCTGGCCGGTGGCCGAGGCCACTTCGCGGATCGATTCGTGGATCCGCTCGACGAAGCGGTTGAACGACTGCGCCAGGCTGCCGAACTCGTCTTGGGCGTGGATGGCCAGGCGCCGGGTCAGGTCGCCTTCGCCCTCGGCGATGTCGCGCATGGCGCGGCCCATGACGTGCAGCGGTTCCATCAGCACGCGGATCAGCAAGCCGAGCAGGGCGATGATCACCACCACCGCGATCAGTGTCGCCACCACGGCCGAAGTGCGCAGCTCGCCGAGCATGGCGAAGGCCGCATCCTGGTCCAGCACCAGCGCCACGTACCAGTCCGCCGAGGGCACGCCATCGACGTGGGTGAAGTTGATGAACTGTTTGCGACCCTCGACCTCCACTTCCTTCAGCCCGCTGCCGATGCGCAGGTTACTGCCAGGGTAGACTTCCGCCAGGGGCTTGAGCGCCAGTTCGCCCTTGGGGTGGATGAGCACCTTGCCCTCGCCGTTGACGATGAAGGCGTGCCCGTGGCCGCCGAAGTCCAGTGTGTTGATCAGGTTGCTGATGGTCTGCAGATCGGTGTCGACACCGCTGACGCCGATCATGCGCCCGCCCTGTTGCACCGGAGTGGCCAGGGTAATGACCAGCTTGCCGGCCGATGCCGAGATGTACGGTTCGGTGACGATGGTCTGGCCCGCGGTGCTGGCCGCCTTGTACCAGCCGCGCACGCGC
This sequence comes from Pseudomonas sp. WC1, assembly GCF_050586565.1. Classification (NCBI taxonomy): domain Bacteria; kingdom Pseudomonadati; phylum Pseudomonadota; class Gammaproteobacteria; order Pseudomonadales; family Pseudomonadaceae; genus Pseudomonas; species Pseudomonas sp. WC1. The sequence goes on along the minus strand of NZ_JBOBDQ010000001.1, from coordinate 100,083 downwards.
GGGTCGTAGTCGGCGGCGCGGTTGCCCACCGGCACCGACTGCATGCTGCCGTCCTGGCCGCCGAAGTAGGTGAGGATGAAGTTGCTGCCGTACACCGGCAGCGCCAGGATGCGCTCGAGGCTGCTCTTGGCGGGACCGTCGACGGCAATCTGCTGTGCCGCCGAGTTCACCAGCTGGATGCGGCTGTCGAGCCAGGTGCGGATGTTGCCGGCGGTGAGGTTGCCCAGCGATTGCAGCGTCGACTCGGTGTCGCTACGCAGCGACTGACGCTGTCGGTAGTCGTTGAACAGGACGAAGCAAGTGAAGGCGACGGCCACCACCAGGGCGGCGGCCAGCAGGATTTTGTGGCTGAACTTGAGGTTCTTGGTCATTTTTCTTGGAATCTGCGCACGGGCACGAAGGGGAGGGGTGCGGCAAAAAGCCACACCACCGCTTTATGTCGACGCACAGGGATAAAACATTAATCGTTTGCGCGCCAGGCGACCAACGGTGCACAACGAAACCTCGTCGGCCAGGGAACCGAGGAGCCTTTTTCCCTTCTAAGCTCCCTGCAGGCCCTCGCGCCTGTGTATCCATCTCCAGGAGTGTCCCTTCATGTCGTTGCGTTCCCTCGCCCTGTTGTCCTTGTGCGTCGTCCTGACCGCTTGCAGCAAGATCAACCAGGAAAACTATTCCAAGCTCAAGGCCGGCATGAACAAGGCCGAAGTCGAGCAGTTGCTCGGCACGCCCAAGGAGTGTTCCGGCGCGCTGGGCATGAGCAGCTGCACCTGGGGTGACGAGAAGAGCTTCATCAGCGTGCAGTACGCGGCGGACAAGGTCCTGATGTATTCCGGGCAGGGCCTCAAATGAGGCACCTGCACCTGCTGCTGGGCGTGTGCCTGGTGATGCTGCTCGGTGGCTGCGCCACCTCGGCCACCGACCCGCTGGCGCCGAAGACCGCAGGTGCGGTCGACCTCAAGCGTTACCAAGGCAAATGGTTCGAGCTGGCGCGCCTGCCAATGAAGTACCAGGACGGTTGCGCCCAGTCCGAGGCCCATTACAACCTCAAGCCCGATGGCACGGTCGGCGTGCTGAACCGTTGCCGTACCCTGGGTGATGAATGGCTGCGTGCCGAGGGCCATGCGACGCCGCAGCAGGCGGGGCATACCGACAAGCTGTGGGTGGAGTTCGACAATTGGTTCACCCGCCTGGTGCCCGGGGTGGCCAAGGGGGACTACTGGATCCTGTTCGTCGACGAGCGCTATCGCACGGCGATTGTCGGCAGCCCGGACCGCAAGTACCTGTGGATTCTTTCACGTACGCCTTCGTTGCCGGCGTGGGAGCGTGAAAACCTGCTGGCCAAGGCGCGGCAGCAGGGCTTTGATACCAGCCGCCTGATCTGGCGCACGTCCGACAAGAGCATCGTCGCCCGGCATTGAGGACGCCATCGCGGGGCAAACCCGCTCCCCACGCTACCTGTGGGGGCGGGCCCCGCGATGTTTCGACTGTCAGTCCAGCAACTGACGCAGCACTTGTACAAACGCTGCCGCGCTTTCCTCCTCCTGTTCATGCCGCCCTTGGCGCACAGCCCACTGCCCGTTGACCATCACATCGCGTACCTGGCGATCAGAACCCGCGAACAACCAGCGGTTGAGAATGGCATCGCCGTCGGCCACGGCCAGATACGGATCCTGCCCGTCCAGTACCAGCCAGTCCGCCCGCTTGCCAACGGCCAGTTCGCCGATCGGCTGCCCCAGCGCCTGGGCACCGCCCAGCAGCGCGGCGTCGTACAAGGTTCGACCAACCATCGGCTGATCGGCGCGGTACAGGCGATTGCGCCGCTGGTCACGCAGGCGCTGGCCATACTCCAGCCAGCGCAGTTCCTCGACCACGCTCAAAGACACATGGCTGTCCGAGCCGATACCCATCCGCCCGCCCTGGGCCAAATAGTCCACCGCCGGGAAGATGCCGTCACCCAGGTTCGCCTCGGTGGTCAGGCACAATCCGGCCACCGCGCCACTGCGGGCCATGGCGGCAACTTCGCCGGCTTCGGCGTGGGTGGCATGGACCAGGCACCAGCGCTGATCGACATCGACCTGCTCGTACAGCCATTGCAGTGGACGGCGGCCGCTCCAGGCCAGGCAGTCATCGACTTCCTTCTGTTGCTCGGCAATGTGGATATGGATCGGGCAGGTCCTGTCGCCCGCACCGAGCACATCGGTGATCTGCCCTGGTGTCACGGCGCGTAGCGAGTGGAAGCACAACCCCAATGTCTGCGCCGGCTGTTGTGCCAGCAATGGCGCTAGTTGCTGTTGCAGGCGCAGGTACTGTTCGGTTGAGTTGATGAAGCGCCGTTGGCCGTCATTGGGCGCCTGGCCGCCAAACCCGGCGTGGCTGTACAGGACCGGCAGCAAGGTCAGGCCGATGCCGCTGGCGGCTGCGGCGGCGCTGATGCGTCGCGACAGTTCGGCGGGGTCCGCGTAGGCCTGGCCGTGCTGGTCATGGTGCACATAATGGAATTCGGCCACCGAGGTGTAGCCGGCCTTGAGCATCTCGATATACAACTGGCGCGCGATGACCTGCAGTTGCTCCGGCGTGATCCGGCCGACCAGGCGGTACATCAGTTCGCGCCAGGTCCAGAAGCTGTCATTGGGATTGCCGGCCACTTCCGCCAGCCCTGCCATGGCCCGCTGGAACGCATGCGAGTGCAGGTTGGGCATGCCTGGCAACAGCGGGCCGCCCAGGCGCTCGGCGCCTTTGGCGTCGGCATCGGTCATGATCGCGGCCAGCCGACCGTCGGCAGCGACCTCCAGGCGGACATTGCGGGCCCAGCCCGAAGGGAGCAGGGCGCGTTCGGCGAAGTAGGCGGGCATCGGTGAAATCCTGTTATTGTTAACTTGTATATACATATACAGCCGTTTGCCTGCCGGGTAAACTCCGGCAAGCTACCGTTCACTCCAACCGCACAAGGATTCAACGCCGTGCCGACACTTCCTGTCTCCGCGCTGGTTGCCCAGATGGGCGAAGGGCCGGCGCCGCTCTACGCCCGGGTGAAACAGATGATCATCCAGCAGATCGAGAGCGGCAACTGGCCGCCTCATCACCGCGTGCCATCGGAAAGCGAACTGGTCAGCGAGCTGGGCTTCAGCCGCATGACCATCAACCGCGCACTGCGCGAACTCACCGCCGAAGGCCTGCTGGTGCGCATGCAGGGCGTCGGCACTTTCGTCGCCGAGCCCAAGAGCCGCTCGGCGCTGTTCGAGGTCAACAACATCGCCGACGAGATCGCCGGCCGTGGCCACCAGCATAGCTGCCAGGTGATAAAGCTTGCCGAAGAGGCCGCCGGCTCTGAGCGCGCCCTGGCCCTGGACATGCGCGAAGGGCAGCGGGTGTTCCACTCGCTGATCGTGCATTACGAAAATGGCGTGCCGGTGCAGATCGAGGACCGCTACGTCAACGCTGCCATCGCTCCGGATTACCTCAAGCAGGATTTCACCCGGCAGACGCCCTACGCCTACCTGTCGCAGGTGGCGCCGCTCACTGAAGGCGAGCACGTGGTCGAGGCGATCCTTGCCGAACCTGAAGAATGCAAGCTGCTGCAGATCGAGCGGGGCGAGCCGTGCCTGTTGATCCGCCGTCGCACCTGGTCGGGGCGCCAGCCGGTCACCGCTGCGCGCCTGATCCACCCCGGTTCCCGTCACCGTCTGGAAGGACGATTCAGCAAATGACCCAGTTGCAGCTGTTGCGTGCCCAGGACTACCCGCGCATGCCCTGGAAGAACGGTGGCGGTTTCACCGAAGAGATCACCCGCGACGCAGGCGACAGCCTGGACGGTTTCGGCTGGCGCCTGTCGATCGCCGATATCGAGGAGTCCGGTGGTTTTTCCAGCTTCACCGGGTACCAGCGGATCATCACCGTATTGCAGGGCGATGGCATGCGCCTGCTGGTCGATGGCCAGGCCAGCCGGCCGTTGCTGCCGTTCGATGCGTTCGCCTTCAGTGGCGAAAGCCAGGTGAGCTGCAAGCTGTTGGGCGGGGCGATTCGCGATTTCAACCTGATCTATGCGCCGCAGCGGTATCGGGCGCGGTTGCAGTGGTTCGATGGCAGTAGCCGGCTCTTCAGCTCGGCGTCGACGCTGTTGCTGTTTGCCGCCAGCACTCATGTCGAGGTGGGGCTGGCTGGGGAGGAGACGCAGCAGCTTGGGCGCTATGACTGTCTGCGGATCGATGGCAATGAAGGGTTGCTGGAAATGGATGTACAGGGGCGGTTCTGCCTGATCGAGCTGATTTCACACTGATCTGTCATCGCTGAAAGGGGCTGCTATGCAGCCCATCGCTGGCAAGCCAGCTCCCACATGGGCCAAGTGAACCCTGTGGGAACTGGCTTGCCAGCGATGGGGCGCGTAGCGGCCCCTTTTTCGTTTTTCGTCCGAGGAATGGTCACTCTTTTTTGGTTGCCTATGCTTGTACATACAAGTAAAGGTGTGTTTGTATAGTCACCACGACACACACATGCCGTCGGACGACCGCAGAGGACATCCCCGTGACTGACAACAACAAGTACCGTGACGTAGAAATCCGTGCCCCGCGTGGCAACAAGCTGACCGCCAAGAGCTGGCTCACCGAAGCCCCGCTGCGCATGCTGATGAACAACCTCGACCCGCAGGTCGCCGAAAACCCGAAAGAGCTGGTGGTGTACGGTGGCATCGGCCGCGCCGCGCGCAACTGGGAGTGCTACGACAAGATCGTCGAGACCCTGACCCGCCTGGAAGACGACGAAACCCTGCTGGTGCAGTCGGGCAAGCCGGTCGGCGTGTTCAAGACCCACAGCAACGCCCCGCGCGTGCTGATCGCCAACTCCAACCTGGTGCCGCACTGGGCCAACTGGGAACACTTCAACGAACTGGATGCCAAGGGCCTGGCCATGTACGGCCAGATGACCGCCGGCAGCTGGATCTACATCGGCAGCCAGGGCATCGTCCAGGGCACCTACGAAACCTTCGTCGAGGCCGGCCGCCAGCACTACAACGGCAGCCTCAAGGGCAAGTGGGTACTGACCGCGGGCCTGGGCGGCATGGGCGGCGCCCAGCCTCTGGCGGCAACACTTGCCGGCGCCTGCTCGCTGAACATCGAGTGCCAGCAGAGCCGCATCGACTTCCGCCTCGAGACCCGCTACGTCGACGAGCAGGCCACTGACCTGGACGACGCCCTGGCGCGCATCGCCAAGTACACCGCCGAAGGCAAGGCCATCTCCATCGCCCTGCACGGCAACGCCGCCGAAATCCTGCCAGAGCTGGTCAAGCGTGGCGTGCGCCCGGACATGGTCACCGACCAGACCAGCGCCCACGACCCGCTCAACGGCTACCTCCCGGCCGGCTGGACCTGGGAACAGTATCGCGACCGCGCAGTGACCGACCCGGCTGGCGTGGTCAAGGCCGCGAAACAGTCGATGGCCGTACATGTACAAGCCATGCTCGACTTCCAGAAGCAGGGCATCCCGACCTTCGACTACGGCAACAACATCCGCCAGATGGCCAAGGAAGAGGGCGTGGCCAACGCCTTCGACTTCCCGGGCTTCGTCCCGGCGTACATCCGCCCGCTGTTCTGCCGCGGTGTCGGCCCGTTCCGCTGGGCTGCGCTGTCCGGTGACGCCGAGGACATCTACAAGACCGACGCCAAGGTCAAGGAACTGATCCCCGACGACGCCCATCTGCACCGCTGGCTGGACATGGCCCGCGAGCGCATCAGCTTCCAGGGCCTGCCGGCGCGTATCTGCTGGGTTGGCCTGGGCCTGCGCGCCAAGTTGGGCCTGGCCTTCAACGAAATGGTCCGCAGCGGCGAGCTGTCGGCGCCGGTCGTCATTGGCCGCGACCACCTGGACTCGGGCTCGGTGTCCAGCCCCAACCGTGAAACCGAAGCCATGCGCGACGGCTCCGACGCGGTCTCCGACTGGCCGCTGCTCAACGCCCTGCTCAACACCGCAGGCGGCGCCACCTGGGTTTCGCTGCACCACGGCGGCGGCGTGGGCATGGGCTTCTCCCAGCATTCGGGCATGGTCATCGTCTGCGACGGTACCGATGAAGCCGCCGAGCGTATCGCCCGCGTACTGACCAACGACCCGGGCACCGGCGTGATGCGCCACGCCGACGCCGGCTACCAGATCGCCATCGACTGCGCCAAGGAGCAGGGCCTGGACCTGCCGATGATCACCGGCTGATCGCCGCGCTTTGGATCGCACCCTTCACGGGTGATACTGAACAACAAGAAGGGGGCCATGGCCCCCGCGATTGGAGTAGCGAAGTGACCGAATTGACCCTCAAGCCCGGCACCCTGACCCTGGCCCAACTGCGCGCCATCCACGCCGCGCCCGTGCGCCTGCAGCTCGATGCCAGCGCCGCGCCCGCCATCGACGCCAGCGTCGCCTGCGTCGAGCAGATCATCGCCGAAGACCGTACCGCCTATGGCATCAACACCGGTTTCGGCCTGCTGGCCTCGACCCGCATCGCCAGCCACGATCTGGAAAACCTGCAGCGCTCGCTGGTGCTGTCGCATGCCGCCGGTATCGGCGCGCCACTGGACGACGACCTGGTACGCCTGATCATGGTGCTCAAGATCAACAGCCTGAGCCGTGGTTTCTCCGGTATCCGCCGCAAAGTCATCGATGCGCTGATCGGCCTGGTCAACGCCGAAGTCTACCCACACATCCCGCTGAAAGGTTCGGTCGGCGCCTCCGGCGACCTGGCGCCGCTGGCGCACATGTCGCTGGTGCTGCTGGGCGAGGGCAAGGCCCGCTACAAGGGCCAGTGGTTGCCGGCCTCTGAAGCCCTGGCCGTCGCTGGCCTGGAGCCGCTGACCCTGGCCGCGAAAGAAGGCCTGGCCTTGCTCAACGGTACCCAGGCGTCCACCGCCTACGCCCTGCGTGGCCTGTTCCAGGCCGAAGACCTGTACGCCGCGGCCATCGCCTGTGGCGGCCTGAGCGTCGAGGCGGCGCTGGGTTCGCGCTCGCCGTTCGATGCGCGCATCCATGAAGTGCGCGGTCAGCGTGGCCAGATCGATACCGCCGCCTGCTTCCGCGACCTGCTGGGCGATTCCAGCGAAGTCTCGCTGTCGCACAAAAACTGCGACAAGGTCCAGGACCCGTACTCGCTGCGCTGCCAGCCGCAAGTAATGGGTGCCTGCCTGACCCAGATCCGCCAGGCCGCCGAAGTGCTGGGCATCGAAGCCAACGCTGTATCGGACAACCCGCTGGTGTTCGCCGCCGAGGGTGACGTGATCTCCGGTGGTAACTTCCACGCCGAGCCGGTGGCCATGGCCGCCGACAACCTGGCCCTGGCCATTGCCGAGATCGGCTCGCTGAGCGAGCGCCGCATCTCGCTGATGATGGACAAACACATGTCCCAGCTGCCGCCGTTCCTGGTGGAAAACGGTGGTGTGAACTCCGGCTTCATGATCGCCCAGGTCACCGCAGCCGCCCTGGCCAGCGAGAACAAGGCACTGTCGCACCCGCACAGCGTCGACAGCCTGCCGACCTCCGCCAACCAGGAAGACCATGTCTCGATGGCCCCGGCCGCCGGCAAGCGCCTGTGGGAGATGGCCGAGAACACCCGTGGCGTGCTGGCCATCGAATGGTTGGGCGCCTGCCAGGGTCTGGACCTGCGCAAGGGGCTGAAGACCTCCGCCAAGCTGGAACAGGCGCGCCAGGCGCTGCGTCGCGAAGTGCCGCACTATGACCGCGACCGCTTCTTCTCGCCGGATATCGAGGCGGCTGCCGCGTTGCTGGCCAAAGGCACGCTGACCGGGCTGCTGCCGGTTGGCGTTCTGCCAAGCCTGTAACGCCCTCGGGGCCGCTTTGCGGCCCATCGCCGGCAAGCCGGCTCCCACAACTGCTTGTGTGGGAGCCGGCTTGCCGGCGATTGGGCTGCGCAGCAGACCCCATCCCGATATCACGACCAGAACAACAATAAGGACGTGACATGCAACAAGCTCAAGGTCTCAAGCGCGGGCTATCGGCCCGGCACATCCGTTTCATGGCGCTCGGTTCGGCAATCGGTACCGGGCTTTTCTACGGTTCGGCCTCGGCCATCCAGATGGCCGGCCCGGCCGTGCTGCTGGCCTACCTGATCGGCGGCGCCGCAGTATTCATGGTCATGCGCGCCCTCGGCGAAATGGCCGTGCACAATCCGGTGTCCGGCTCCTTCGGCCACTACGCCAGCACCTACCTCGGCCCCATGGCCGGCTTCATCCTCGGCTGGACCTACGCCTTCGAGATGGTCATCGTCGCCATCGCCGACGTCACGGCCTTCGGGATCTACATGGGCTTCTGGTTCCCCGAAGTGGCACGCTGGATCTGGGTACTCGGTATCGTCTTCCTGATCGGTGGCCTGAACCTGTGCAACGTACGGGTGTTCGGCGAGATGGAGTTCTGGCTGTCGCTGCTCAAGGTCGGCGCCATCGTCGCGATGATCCTCGCAGGTCTCGGCATCATGGCCTTCGGTTTCAGCCAGGTGGGCACCGGGCAGCCTGTCGGGGTGAGCAACCTGTTCGAACATGGCGGCTTCATGCCCAATGGCGTCAGCGGCCTGATCGCTTCGTTCGCGGTGGTGATGTTCGCCTTTGGCGGCATCGAGATCATCGGCGTCACCGCAGGTGAAGCGAAAGACCCGCAACGCGTGATCCCGAAAGCGATCAACGCCGTGCCGCTGCGCATCCTGCTGTTCTACGTGCTGACCCTGTTCGTGCTGATGTGCCTGTACCCCTGGCCGCAGATCGGCAGCCAGGGTAGCCCGTTCGTGCAGATCTTCAGCAACCTGGGGATTGGCTCGGCAGCGGCGGTGCTGAACATCGTAGTGATTTCAGCAGCCATCTCTGCGATCAACAGCGACATCTTCGGCGCTGGCCGGATGATGTACGGCCTGTCCCAGCACGGCCAGGCGCCGCGTGGCTTTGGCAAGCTATCCAGGCACGGTGTGCCGTGGATGACCGTGGTGGTGATGGGGGCGGCGCTGCTGGTCGGCGTTCTGCTCAACTACCTGATCCCGGAGAACGTGTTCCTGCTGATCGCTTCGATCGCCACCTTCGCCACCGTGTGGGTGTGGCTGATGATCCTGGTCACCCAGGTTGCCATGCGCCGCAGCATGAGCCGCGAGGAAGTCGCCCAGCTCAAGTTCCCGGTACCCTTCTGGCCCTATGGCCCGGCCCTGGCCATTGCCTTCATGGTGTTCATCTTCGGTGTGCTCGGCTACTTCCCCGACACCCAGGCGGCATTGATCGTCGGGGTAATCTGGGTGGTGTTCCTGGTGGCCTCCTACCTGCTGTGGTGCAAACCACGCGCCGGTGGTGGCGAGCCGGTCCGGGAATCTGCCGAGCTGCAACGCTGAATTAGAAAGGAGATCCTGATGAGAACCCTCTGGCAGCACTGCCACGCCGCGACCATGACCGAAGGCCGTTACTCGGTCATCGAGGACGCGGCGATCGTCACCAGCGCGGGCCTGATCGAGTGGATCGGGGCCCGCGATGAGGTGCCGCCGGTCGCGGCCGACCGCGTCGTCGACCTGGGCGGCGCCTGGGTCACCCCCGGGCTGATCGACTGCCACACCCACGCCGTGTTCGGTGGCAATCGCAGCGGCGAGTTCGAGCAGCGCCTGGAGGGCGTCAGCTATGCCGAGATCGCCGCCCAGGGCGGCGGTATCGCCAGCACCGTGCGGGCTACCCGTGCCGCCAGCGAGGACGAACTGCTGGTGAGTGCCCGTCAGCGCGTCCAGGCGCTGATGCGCGACGGCGTGACCACGATCGAAATCAAGTCCGGCTACGGCCTGGACCTCGAGAGCGAGCGCAAGATGCTGCGTGTTGCCCGGCGCCTGGGCGAGGAGCTGCCCGTGACCGTGCGCAGCACCTGCCTGGCGGCCCATGCCCTGCCGCCGGAATACGCGGGGCGGGCCGACGATTACATCGCACACATCTGCGATGTCATGCTCCCGGCATTGGCTGCCGAGGGCCTGGTGGACGCGGTGGATGCGTTCTGTGAGCACCTGGCGTTCTCCCCTGCCCAGGTCGAGCGGGTATTCATCAAGGCTCGTGAGTTGGGGTTGCCGGTGAAACTGCACGCCGAGCAACTGTCGTCGTTGCACGGTTCGAGCCTGGCGGCGCGTTATCACGCGCTGTCGGCCGATCACCTGGAGTTCATGACCGAGGAAGATGCCATCGCCATGGCCGAGGCCGGTACGGTGGCTGTGCTGCTGCCGGGGGCGTTCTACTTCCTGCGCGAAACCCAGTTGCCGCCAATGGATGCTTTGCGCCGGCACGGCGTGAAGATCGCCCTGGCCAGCGACCTCAACCCCGGCACCTCGCCGGGGCTGTCACTGCGCCTGATGCTGAACATGGGCTGCACCTGTTTTCGCATGACCCCCGAGGAAGCCCTGGCGGGTGTCACCGTGCACGCCGCCACCGCCCTGGGCCTGGGCGACAGCCATGGTTCGCTGGAAGAGGGCAAGGTCGCGGACTTCATCGCCTGGCAGATCGAACGCCCCGCCGACCTCAGCTACTGGCTCGGCGGTGACTTGCCCAAGCGCGTGGTGCGCCTGGGTCATGAGATAACCCACTGAGCGAGGCGACATGGACAAAGTATTGAGTTTCCACCAGGGCCGCCTGCCGCTGTTGATCAGCATGCCCCATGCCGGGCTTGGCCTGACCGACGCCGTGCGCGACGGGCTGGTCGAGCCGGCGCGCAGCCTGCCCGACACCGATTGGCACATCCCGCGGTTGTACGACTTTGCCCGCAAGCTGGGTGCCAGCGTGGTAGCGGCGGAGTACTCGCGGTTCGTCATCGACCTGAACCGGCCGGATGACGACAAGCCGCTGTATGCCGGCGCTACCACCGGGTTGTATCCGGCGACGCTGTTCGAGGGGGAACCGTTGTTCAAGGAAGGCAAGGCGCCCAGCCCTGAGCAGCGGGCCGTGTACCTGGAGCAGATCTGGCGGCCGTACCACGACACGATTCGTCGCGAGCTGGCGCGGATGCGTGAAGAGTTTGGCTATGCGTTGCTGTGGGATGCCCACTCGATCCGGTCGGTGATTCCGCATCTGTTTGATGGGAAGTTGCCGGATTTCAATCTCGGCACGTTCAATGGCGCCAGTTGCGATCCGGTATTGGCTGAGCGGCTGCAGGGTGTTTGCGCCGAGTTCCCCGCTTACAGCCATGTGCTCAACGGGCGTTTCAAGGGTGGGCATATCACCCGCCATTATGGGGATCCGGCCGAGCATATCCATGCGGTGCAGCTGGAACTGGGGCAGTGCACCTACATGAATGAAGTGGAGCCGTTCGGTTATCGCGATGATCTGGCGCGGCCGACGCAGGTGGTGTTGCGGCGGTTGCTGGAGACGGTGCTGACGTGGGGCGAGGAGCGCTATCAGGGTGGTTCGCGGGGGTAGAGCGTTCGACCGTGTCACGGCCGGCAGGTGTTCGCCACGACCCTTTTGGCGCTCGATCTTGAGGGCGCTGAAGAGCCCGTGTCGGGCACCTGTCAGCCCTGATGCAATCTCGAACCATGCCCTCCCGGGCATCACGCTTCACCCTTGCCCCCATCGCCAGCAACTCCAAAACCCCGACGATTCACACGGACACATGCTCTGCGCGCAATTCAGGTTTATGATGCCCAACGGCAGATTAAATCCTCACACGGAGTGCGCGATGCAGACCCTCTACCCGCAGATCAAACCCTACGCCCGGCACGATCTGGCCGTGGAAGCGCCGCATGTGCTGTACGTCGATGAAAGCGGCTCGCCCGAAGGTCTGCCCGTGGTGTTCATCCACGGCGGCCCAGGCGCTGGTTGCGACGCCCAGAGCCGTTGCTACTTCGACCCCAATCTCTACCGCATCATCACCTTCGACCAGCGCGGCTGTGGTCGCTCCACGCCCCACGCGAGCCTGGAGAACAACACCACCTGGCACCTGGTCGAGGATCTGGAGCGCATCCGTGAGCACCTCGGCATCGACAAATGGGTACTGTTCGGCGGCTCCTGGGGCTCCACCCTGGCCCTGGCCTATGCCCAGACCCACCCCGAGCGCGTGCATGGGCTGATCCTGCGCGGGATCTTCCTGTGCCGCCCGCAGGAAATCAGCTGGTTCTACCAGGAGGGCGCAAGCCGCCTGTTCCCCGATTACTGGCAGGACTACATCGCACCGATTCCACCGGAAGAGCGTGGCGACCTGGTCAAGGCTTTCCACAAGCGCCTGACCGGCAACGACCAGATCGCCCAGATGCATGCGGCCAAGGCCTGGTCCACCTGGGAAGGCCGTACCGCCACCTTGCGGCCGAACCCGTTGGTGGTCGACCGCTTCTCCGAACCCCAGCGCGCCCTGTCCATCGCCCGCATCGAATGCCATTACTTCACCAACAACGCGTTCCTCGAGCAGGATCAGCTGATCCGCGACATGCCGAAGATCGCCCATCTGCCGGCGGTGATCGTGCATGGCCGCTATGATGTGATCTGTCCGCTGGACAACGCCTGGGAACTGCACCAGGCCTGGCCGAACAGTGAGTTGAAGGTGATCCGCGACGCCGGCCACGCCGCCTCCGAGCCGGGTATCACCGACGCTCTGGTACGCGCGGCCGACCAGATGGCGCGACGCCTGCTCGACCTGCCCCTGGAAGAGGCATGAAAGGGCTGATCCAGCGTGTGCGTGGCGCACGGGTGGAAGTGGCGGGGGAGACCGTCGGCGCCATCGACCAAGGGCTGCTGGCGCTGGTGGCGGTCGAGCCAGGCGATTCGCCTGAGCATGCCGACAAACTGCTGCACAAACTGCTGAACTACCGAGTGTTCAGCGATGAGCAGGGCAAGATGAACCGCTCGCTCAAGGATGTCGGTGGCGGCCTGTTGCTGGTGTCGCAGTTCACCCTGGCCGCCGACACCTGCAACGGCATGCGCCCGAGCTTCTCGACGGCTGCGCCACCGGCCCTTGGCGCTGCGCTTTTCGACTATCTTTTGAATCAGGCACAAGGTCAGCACCGGCAGGTGGCCAGTGGTCGCTTCGGCGCTGACATGCAGGTGCATCTGGTCAATGATGGCCCGGTAACATTTATGTTACAAATATGAGGTCAAAAAACCCTTTGTTTGGCGAAAACAAGGGGTTTTGTACGATAAATAGTTTGTTCAGCCTGATGCGTTGTAACGCGACCTGCTGGATAATCGCGCGCTGCATGAACCTGCGTTCGCAGGTTCGTTTCACTTTGACTCGAGCATTGTCAGGATCCGTTTGGGGAATCATTACGCCCTCACGGGGTCCGAACAGTGCTCGCCAACCCGGCATTTGTCGCTGGCCGTTGGTTTCATGATCTGTTTTCGGCGAGGATTGCTCGTGATTGTAAGCCCCTGTATTGCACCTAGAATCCCCGGTATCCGGCTGCGCAAGGCCCTGTTGGCCGGCGTGGCGCTGGTCGGCCTGATGAGCGCGGGCCAGCTGTGGGCATTCAATCTGGACGATGTTGCAGCCAAGGCAAAGGATCTGGCCGGTCAGAAGTTCGAGGCACCGAAGAGCAACCTGCCACCGGTGTTCCGCGACATGAAGTACGCCGACTACCAGAAGATCCGCTTCCTGCAGGAAAAGGCCGAGTGGGCCAAGGACAAGACGCCGTTCAAGCTGTCCTTCTATCACCAGGGCATGCACTTCGACACGCCGGTGACCATCAACGAGATCACCGCCAACAAGGTCAAGGAAATCAAGTACGACCCGAGCCGCTTCGAGTTCGGTGACGTGCCCCATGACGCTGATGCCACCAAGAACCTCGGCTATGCCGGCTTCCGTGTGCTCTACCCGATCAACAAGGCCGACAAGCAGGACGAGATCATGACCCTGCTTGGCGCCAGCTACTTCCGCGTGGTCGGCAAAGGCCACCGCTATGGCCTGTCGGCCCGCGGCCTGGCAATCGATACCGCACTGCCGTCGGGCGAGGAATTCCCGCGTTTCCGCGAATTCTGGATCGAGAAGCCCAAGCCGAAAGACAAGCACCTGGTGATCTACGCACTGCTTGACTCGCCGCGCTCCACCGGTGCCTACAAGCTGACCCTGCGCCCTGGCGAGGACACCCTGGTCGACGTCAAGTCGCGCGTCTACCTGCGTGAAAACGTCAGCCGTCTGGGCATCGCCCCGCTGACCAGCATGTACCTGTTCGGCCCCAACCAGCCGTCGAAGGTCATGAACTACCGCCCGGCCCTGCATGATTCCGAAGGTCTGGCCATCCACGCCGCCAACGGCGAGTGGCTGTGGCGCCCGCTGAACAACCCGAAACACCTGGCCGTGAGCAACTTCAGCGTCGAGAACCCGCGTGGTTTCGGCCTGCTGCAGCGCCAGCGCGCCTTCAGCGACTATGAAGACCTCGACGACGAGTACGAAAAGCGTCCGAGTGCCTGGATCGAGCCGAAGGGTGATTGGGGCAAGGGCACCGTCGACCTGGTCGAGATTCCGACCGCCGACGAGACCAACGACAACATCGTGGCCTTCTGGAGCCCGGAAAAACTGCCTGAGCCAGGCAAGCCGTTCGAATACGACTACCGCCTGCGCTGGACCATCAAGGAAGACCAACTGCACTCGCAGGAGCTGGGGTGGGTCAAGCAGACCCTGCGCTCTGCCGGTGACGTCAAGCAGTCCAACCTGATCCGTCAGACCGACGGCAGTGTTGCCCTGCTGGTCGATTTCATCGGCCCGAACCTTGCGGCGTTGCCGGCGGACACCGCCGTGCGCAGCCAGGTCAGCGTCGGCGACAACGCCGAAGTGGTCGAGAACAATCTGCGTTACAACCCGGAAACCAAAGGCTGGCGCCTGACCCTGCGCCTGAAGGTGCAGGATCCGAAGAAGTCCACCGAGATGCGCGCCGCGCTGCTGCGTGACGTGCCGGTCGAGCAACCGAAGCCCGCCAAGGAAACCAAGCAGGACAAGGCCGCGGCCAAGCACGCCCACGCCAAGGCTGAGAAAGCCAAGGCCGAGCAGGCTGCCGAGCAACCCGCCGCCGACGCGGCATCCACCAACGGGGCCCCGGCCACCACCGAGAAGGTGCTGACCGAGACCTGGAGCTATCAGTTGCCTGCCGATGAGTAACTCAAGCGCAAGGCCGGAATCGCTTGGCGAGTACCTGGCCCACCTCCCCCTGAGCGACGAGCAACGCGCGGAACTTGCCCGTTGCACCTCGTTCAGCGAGCTGCATCAACGCCTGGCGGCCAACCCGGCCGCCGCCACCACCGAGGCCGTCCAGGCTTCGGTGGGGGCCCGTCTTACCGTAGGCAGCGCCGCCGAACTGGAAGAGGCCGAGATGCTCGGCGTCGATGGCAGCGGCCGCCTGTGCCTGAAGATCGCCCCACCGATCAAACGCACCAAGGTCGTGCCCGAGCCGTGGCGCACCAACGTGCTGATCCGCATGTGGCGGCGCATGACCGGTCGCACCAACGCCCCGCAGCCGCCCAAGCGCGAGCTGCCCCCGGCACGCTGGCGCACGGTCGGCTCGATCCGCCGCTACATCCTGCTGACCTTGATGATTGGCCAGACCATTGTCGCCGGCTGGTACATGAAGGGCATCCTGCCGTACCAGGGCTGGTCGTTCGTCGACCTCGACGAAGTCATCCACCAGCCACTGTGGGACACCGTGGTGCAGGTGTGGCCGTATGCGCTGCAGACGTCCATCCTGATCCTCTTCGGCATCCTGTTCTGCTGGGTATCGGCGGGCTTCTGGACCGCGCTGATGGGCTTCCTCGAGCTGCTCACCGGGCGTGACAAGTACAAGATTTCCGGCAGCAGCGCCGGCAACGAGCCGATTCCCGCCGAGGCGCGTACCGCGCTGGTGATGCCGATCTGCAACGAAGACGTGCCACGGGTGTTCGCGGGCCTGCGTGCCACCTTCGAGTCGGTGGCTGCCAGCGGCAACCTCGACCGCTTCGACTTCTTCGTGCTCAGCGATACCAACGACACCGATATCGCCGTGGCCGAACAACAGGCCTGGCTCGACGTGTGTCGCGAGACCAAGGGCTTCGGCCGCATCTTCTACCGTCGTCGCCGGCGCCGGGTGAAGCGCAAGAGCGGCAACCTCGACGACTTTTGCCGCCGCTGGGGCGGCGATTACAAGTACATGGTCGTGCTCGACGCCGACAGCGTCATGAGCGGCGAGTGCCTGAGCAGCCTGGTGCGCCTGATGGAGGCCAACCCGGACGCCGGCATCATCCAGACCGGGCCGAAAGCTTCGGGCATGGATACCCTTTATGCGCGCATGCAGCAGTTCGCTACCCGCGTATACGGCCCGCTGTTCACCGCCGGCCTGCACTTCTGGCAGTTGGGGGAGTCGCACTACTGGGGCCACAACGCGATCATCCGCATGAAGCCATTCATCGAGCACTGCGCCCTGGCGCCATTGCCGGGCAAGGGCGCGTTTGCCGGTGCAATCCTTTCCCACGACTTCGTCGAGGCCGCACTGATGCGTCGGGCCGGCTGGGGCGTGTGGATCGCCTACGACCTGCCGGGCAGTTACGAAGAGCTGCCGCCGAACCTGCTCGACGAGCTCAAGCGCGACCGTCGCTGGTGCCACGGCAACCTGATGAACTTCCGCCTGTTCCTGGTCAAGGGCATGCACCCGGTGCACCGCGCTGTGTTCCTCACTGGCGTGATGTCGTACCTGTCGGCGCCGTTGTGGTTCCTGTTCCTGGTGCTGTCGACCGCGCTTCTGGCGACCAACACGCTGATGGAGCCGCAATACTTCATCGAACCGTTCCAGCTCTACCCGCTGTGGCCGCAATGGCACCCGGAGAAGGCCATCGCGCTGTTCTCCACCACCATCGTGCTGCTGTTCCTGCCCAAGCTGCTCAGCGTCATCCTGATCTGGGCCAAGGGTGCCACCGAGTTTGGCGGGCGTATCAAGGTCACCTTGTCGATGCTGATGGAGATGCTGTTCTCCATGCTGCTGGCACCGGTGCGGATGATCTTCCACACCCGTTTCGTGCTGGCCGCGTTCCTCGGCTGGGCCGCGACCTGGAATTCGCCGCAGCGTGACGACGACTCGACTCCGTGGAGCGAGGCGGTACGTCGCCATGGTCCGCAGACCCTGCTGGGCATCGCCTGGGCCGGCCTGGTGGCCTGGTTGAACCCGAGCTTCCTGTGGTGGCTGGCGCCGATCGTCGGCTCGCTGGTGCTGTCGATCCCGGTCTCGGTGATCTCCAGCCGCACCCGCCTGGGCCTGGCGGCCAAGGACGAGAAGCTGTTCCTCATCCCTGAGGAATATGCGACGCCGCAGGAACTGCTGGCCACCGACCAGTACACCCACGAGAACCGCTGGCATGCCCTGCACGACGGCTTCGTGCGGGCCGTGGTCGACCCACGCCAGAACGCCCTGGCCTGCGCCATGGCCACGGCGCGTCACGGCCAGGCGGCGCCGATCGAGGCGCTGCGCGTTGAGCGTGTGGCCAAGGCGCTGGAAGTGGGGCCACAGGGCCTGGACCTGAACACCCGCCTGGCGCTGCTCAGCGACCCGGTGGCGCTGTCGCGCCTGCACGAGCAGGTATGGGCCGGGCACAACACGGCGTGGATCGATGTATGGCGCGCGTCCATCGCCAACGACCCACACTCGCCGCTGCTGCCGCTGCATCCGGAGCACGTGGTCCAGCCAGCACTGGCTTGACTCCGTCGTACCGATAATCGCGGGGCAAGTCGGGCCGCCGCATCGCCGCACCCACGCCGTATCAACGGTGCGTGGGAGCGGCGATGCGGCGGCCCGACTTGCCCCGCGATTGTTTTTCCCTCATCGATTTTTGGCCAACAAAGTCCCCACCGGCTCTAGGTCCCGGCCTTCGCATGCGTTAGCATCCGTCCCGACATTACGCATCGGTCTGTAGGGCCGTGCTTACAAGAAAAATCTGCGTACTTCTTGCTAGGGGACTTGGTGATGATGAAGAAATACCTGTCGCGACTGCTGGTAGGTGCGACCGCCCTGATCGCGGTAGCCACCGCCCAGGCCGGCGCCATCGATGACGCGGTCAAGCGCGGCACCCTGCGTGTGGGCATGGACCCGACCTACATGCCGTTCGAAATGACCAACAAACGCGGCGAGATCATCGGCTTCGAAGTCGACATCCTCAAGGCCATGGCCAAGTCGATGGGCGTCAAGCTGGAGATGGTCTCCACCGCCTACGACGGCATCATCCCGGCGCTGATGACCGACAAGTTCGACTTCATCGGCAGCGGCATGACCCTCACCCAGGAACGCAACCTGCGCCTGAACTTCAGCGAGCCCTTCATCGTCGTCGGCCAGACCCTGCTGATCCGCAAGGAGCTGGCGGGCGAGATCAAGTCATACAAGGACCTGAACAACGAGAAGTACCGCCTCACCTCCAAGCTTGGCACCACCGGCGAGATGGTCGCGAAGAAGCTGATCGGCAAGGCCAAGTACCATGGCTACGACAACGAGCAGGAAGGGGTGATGGACGTGGTCAACGGCAAGGCCGACGCCTTCGTCTACGATTCGCCCTACAACGTGGTGGCGGTGGAGAAGGCCGGCGCCGGCAAACTGGTGTTCCTGGAAGAACCCTTTACCTACGAGCCACTGGCGTTCGGCCTGAAGAAGGGCGACTACGACAGCATCAACTACATCAACAACTTCCTGCACCAGATCAAGCATGACGGAACCTACGATCGTATCCACGACAAGTGGTTCAAGAACAAGGACTGGCTGAAGGAAATGGAATAAGGCCAGGGCCAAAAACCCAAGCGCTGACCTCGACGCGCAGGTAAACCCTGCGCGTTCGCATTTACGGAAGTACCCCACGTGATCAAACACAAGAAAGCACAGTGGCCCTGGCACGGGCTGACCGCGCTGGTCCTGGTGGGCCTGGCGATCAGCCTGTACCTGGCCACCTCGATGATTTCCTACGAGTGGCGCTGGAACCGTGTTCCGCAATACTTCGCCTACAAGGCCGAGGAAACCCAGCGTGCCGCCAACCCTGGCACGGTCGAGGAAATCGTGGTGTCCGGCGACAACGCCCGGGTCACCCTGAAGGATGAGAGCGGCGACACCCAGGTCGTCGAAGTGGCCAAGGACAGCATGCTGCTGGCCCGTGGCGACGACGTCGCCGAGGGCGATGCCATCGGCGTCACCCGCCACTGGGCCGCCGGGCCCCTGGCCTGGGGTCTTTGGACCACGCTGTGGATCTCGGTCATCTCCGGCGCCCTGGGCCTGGTGATCGGCCTGTTCGCTGGATTGTGTCGGCTGTCGAGCAACCCCACCCTGCGCGACCTGTCCACGGTGTATGTCGAACTGGTGCGCGGCACGCCGCTGCTGGTGCAGATCTTCATCTTCTACTTCTTCATCGGTACCGTGCTCAACCTGTCCCGCGAGTTCGCCGGGGTGGCGGCGCTGGCACTGTTCACCGGCGCCTACGTGGCCGAGATCGTCCGTGCCGGCGTGCAGTCGATCGCCAAGGGCCAGAACGAGGCGGCGCGCTCCCTGGGCCTGAACGGCGCCCAGTCGATGCGTCACGTGATCCTGCCCCAGGCCTTCAAACGCGTGCTGCCACCGCTGGCCGGGCAGTTCATCAGCCTGGTCAAGGACACCTCGCTGGTGTCGGTGATCGCCATCACCGAACTGACCAAGAGCGGCCGCGAGGCCATCACCACCTCGTTCTCGACCTTCGAGATCTGGTTCTGCGTGGCGGGCCTGTACCTGCTGATCAACCTGCCGCTGTCGCACATCGCCAGCCGGCTCGAGCGGAGGCTTGCGCAAAGTGATTGAAGTCCGTGACCTGCTGAAAGTCTTCGACACCCGCGGCCAGGTGGTGCGTGCGGTGGACAACGTCACCACCCAGGTCGCCAAGGGCGAGGTGGTGGTAGTGCTGGGCCCGTCCGGCTCGGGCAAGTCCACTTTCCTGCGTTGCCTGAACGGCCTGGAGCATTTCGACCAGGGCCATGTGTCCATCAACGGCGTGCAACTGGACGACCCGAAAACCGACATCAACGCCTACCGCCGTGAAGTCGGCATGGTGTTCCAGCATTTCAACCTGTTCCCGCACATGACCGTGCTGGAGAACCTGTGCCTGGCGCAGAAGGTGGTGCGCAAGCGCAACAAGGCCGATCGGGAAGCCAAGGCCCGGGCGTTGCTGGAAAAGGTCGGTATCGCCCAGAAAGCCAACGAGTACCCGTCGCGCCTCTCCGGTGGCCAGCAGCAGCGGGTAGCCATCGCCCGCGCCCTGGCGATGGACCCGAAGGTGATGTTGTTCGATGAGCCGACCTCGGCGCTCGACCCGGAAATGGTCGGCGAGGTGCTGGATGTGATGAAGACCCTGGCCCAGGAAGGCATGACCATGGTCTGCGTGACGCACGAGATGGGCTTTGCCCGGGAAGTGGCTGACCGTGTGTTGTTCTTCGACCACGGCAAGCTGCTGGAGGATTCGCCGCCCCAGCAGTTCTTCGCCGCGCCGAAGGACCCACGGGCCCAGGCGTTCTTGCGGCAAGTTTTGTGAGGGTTTTGAGGCCTGCGTAATTCGTGGGTGCAATATATCTGATCAAGCTGTTCAGGCCTCTTGCCATATATTGGTGAGAGGCCTGGCTGTCGAAATACCTCTAGCCTCCAATCAAAGAACGCTCTCTCTTGATCTTGATCTTGATCTTGATCTTGATCTTGATCTTGATCTTGATCTTGATCTTGATCTTGATCTTGATCTTGATCTTGATCTTGATCTTGATCTTGATCTGCTTTTGCTTCTAAGTGCGCGATAGTTCAGGCGACACAAATTGCGACTTCAGGAGCCCTCCGTTCGGCCACCTGAAGTCGCGAAGTTACGGGCGGCGCCTGGGCTGACGTAGCTGTCGCTAGTGGGCTGTGGGGGGGAACCTTCTGATCGCCAAAGCCAAAGCCCGGGGCTGGGAATTTGAACGCACGGCCGGAAGGCCTAAAGGCTGAACCGCCCCACCATGCCCCGCAACTGCTGCCCCAAGTGCTCCAGTTCCCCGCTTGAAGCAGCGGTCTGCTCACTGGCCGCACTGGTCTGGTCCGACACATCACGTACATTGATCACGCTGCGGTTGATCTGCTCGGCAACCACGCTCTGTTGCTCGCTGGCCGTGGCGATCTGTTGGTTCATGCCCTGGATGCTCGATACCGTTTCGGTGATCTGCCCCAGCGCGGCACCCGCCTTGCGGCTGAGCTCGACACTCTGCCCGGTCAGGCTCTTGCTGTCGTCGAGCAGGCCGGTGACCTCGTCGGTACCACGATGCAGGCTGTCGATCAGCAGCTCGATTTCCTCGGTAGACTGCTGCGTGCGCTGGGCCAGGCCGCGCACTTCATCGGCCACCACGGCGAAGCCCCGCCCGGCTTCCCCCGCCCGGGCTGCCTCAATGGCGGCGTTGAGCGCCAGTAGGTTGGTCTGCTCGGAAACCGACTTGATCACATCTAGAATCGATCCGATGCGCTGGCTTTCACCGGCCAGGTGGCCCATCGCGGTGAGGCAGCGGTCCATCTGGCTTGCCAGTTGCTCGATGCGGGCGATGGCTTCAGCCACCACCTGGTCGCCCAGCTGTGCCTGATGATCGGCGGCGGTTGCCGCCAGCGAGGCCTGTTCGGCGTTCTGCGCGACTTCCTGTACCGTGGCACTCATCTGGTTCATGGCCGTGGCCACCTGATCGGTCTCTTCGCGCTGCTGGCTGATGCGCTCGCGCGTATCCACGCTGGCGCAGGCCAGCTCTGCCGCTGCCTTGGACAACTGGCCGACGCCCTGATCGATGCCGCCGAGCAGCTCGCGCAGGCTCAAGGTCATCTCCCGCATGCTCGCCTGTAGCTGGCCCATCTCGTCACGGCGGTGCACCGTCTGTACCTGGCTGAGATCGCCACGGGCGATGCGCGCGGCCTGGGACAGCACCTGACGCAGAGGTTGAGTGACCTGCCGGGTGATCAGCCAGGCGGCCAGGATGCCGAACACCAGCGCCAACACGGCCACGCTGGTCAGCAACGAACGGTCGGCCAGGACCTCGTTGTCGCGCTGCTCGACCTTGCGCTCGCTCAGTTCACGGCTCACGGCCTGCAGTTCGTCGCCCATTTTCTCCATGCCGTCCTGCAGTTGCTCAACCTTGAGCGCGGCCTCGCGGTATTGGCGCAGGGTGTCGCGGTAGCGGTCCAACTCCACCTGTGGCCGCTGGGTCAATGTGGCGGGCAGTTCCAGTGGGGCAATGGCCCGCAGCAACTGCCCCAGGCTGACGTTCGCCGCCTGCAGCGCGGCATCGCCCATGCTGGCGAAACTGTCCTGGGGCGAGTAGGTATAGGCCGGCACTTGGCTTTGCTGGCTGGCGGACTCGATATGACGGCCCAGGGTATCCATAAGCCCGACTACGCTGCCTTGCTGGCCATCGCCGGGCAGCTTGAGCAAGGCCTGGGTCTGCAGTTCGTCGATCACAGCTTCGAGCACGCCTGCCTGCGCCTGCATCGCCGCACGCAAGCCTTCGCGGCTGTCCACGGTGCCTTGCAGGATGGCGAAGTCGGCCTTCAGGCGCTGCAGCAGCTGCAGTTTCTGGTTCAGCATCTGCCGCGACGAATCGACGCCGCTGCGTTGTTGCAGCAGGGTCAGGCGGTCGTGCAACTGCTCCAGGATGGTCGCGATGCGGGCCTTGCTGACGTCGTCGGCAAGCACCCGGTAAGTGATGCGCTCGGCACGCAGGTCACGGGTCAGGTCGTTGAGTTGACCGATGTCGCTGAGCTGCTCCGAGCGCTGGATGGCGCCGTCCAGGGCGCGCCAGCCGCTGAGCGTGGTGGCCAGGGTGAGCAGCAGAACCACGGTGAAGCCCAGGGCGAGCTTGAGCCCGACGCCAAGGTTGCCGAGCTGACGGTCAAGGTATCCGAACATGGCAGGTCTCCGTCCAATTGAGAAATGGCCATAGCGCTATGTTGCCGCTATGACCCTTGCTCATCGGCAGGGAGTCCGTCGGACTGGACCTGTAAATAGGGTAGGAAAAGTCCTTGCGGGCTGAAGGGCAAAGCCTACAGCCCGTAAGGCGCAGTCTAGAGCCTGAAACGTCCTACCAGACCCTGCAGGTGAGTCCCCAGGCGCGCCAGCTCGACGCTGGAGCTTGCCGTCTCCTCGCTGGCCGCGGAGGTCTGGTCGGAGATATCGCGCACGTTCATCACGCTGCGGTTGATCTCCTCGGCCACGGCGCTCTGTTGCTCGGCGGCTGTGGCGATCTGCTGGTTCATTGACTGGATCGACGACACAGTGCGGGTGATGGTGCCCAGCGAATCGCCGGCGCGGCGCGTCAGTTCCACGCTGCTGTCGGTGAGGGCACGGCTGCTGTCCATGACACCGGCCACGCGCTCGGTGCCGTTCTGCAGGCTGGCAATCAGCTCCTCGATCTCTTCGGTGGACTGCTGGGTGCGCTGGGCCAGGCTGCGCACTTCGTCGGCGACCACGGCGAAGCCACGGCCTGCCTCGCCGGCACGGGCCGCCTCGATGGCGGCGTTGAGGGCCAGCAGGTTGGTCTGCTGGGCCACCGATTTGATCACATCGAGCACACTGCCGATCTTGTCGCTCTCGGCCTTTAGCTGGTTCATCGCTTCGCTGGAGTTGACCACTTCGCTGGCCAGGCGCTCGATCTGGCTGATCGCCTCGCCCACCACCTTGTCACCTTCGCGGGCCTGTTGGTCGGCCATTAGTGCCGCTTCCGAGGCCTGTTCGGCGTTGCGCGCCACTTCCTGGACGGTGGCGGCCATCTCGTTCATGGCGGTGGCGACCTGGTCGGTCTCGACCTTCTGGTTGTTGACCCCGGCGCTGGTCTGCTCGGTCACCGCCGACAGTTCCTCGGCAGCACTGGCGATTTGCGTCACGCCGTCGCCGATGCCGCCGATCAGCTCGCGCAGGCTTTGGGTCATGCGCTGCATGCTGGCCTGCAACTGGCCCAGCTCGTCGCGCCGGTCGGCCTTGAGGTCCTGGCGCAGGTCGCCACCGGCCACGCGTTCTGCGGCGGCGAGGGTCTGGCGCAGGGGCACGATGATCTGTCGGGTAATGGCGAACGCGGCAAGCACGCCCAGCAGCAAGGCCAGCGCCGTGGCACCGGCCAGCAGGGTCTTGGCCTGCTGGGTGCCCTGATCGCGCACGGTTGTTTGCGAAACGGTCATTGCCTGGCTGGCGTCCAGCAGCACCTGGCCCTGTGCGGACATGCGCGTCAACGCTTGCTCGCTGGCGGCCTGGGCATTGCCGAACTGGTTCACCGCGTCGCGGTAGGCGGCCAGCGCGCTGGCGGCGTCGTCCAGGCTGGCGGCGAACTCGGCCGGGAGCCTGGCGGGCAGGGCCTTGAGCACGGTCAGGGCCTGGTCGATGGCAGTGAGCGCGGTCTGCTGGAATTCGGCCTTGCCGCTGTAGGTGTAGCCGCGTACCTGGAAGCGCGCCTGCTGCAGCAGCGCCGCGACCTGCACAGCTTCCTGGTACTGCTGGATATCCCCGCCCTGCCACAGGCGCTGCTGGACCTTGCCGATCAGGTCGGCGGCCTTGTCGGCGCTGTCGCCCAGGGTGCCGCGGCTGGCCTCGCGGCGCTGGCCGGCCTGCCTGAGCTCGGCAAAGGCTTGCTGGTATTGGCGTACGGCGTCCTGTTGCTTGTCCAGACGCTGGCGGTCGGCGGGCAGTTCGATCTGGCCGATCATGAGCTGTACTTGGCGCTCAAGATTGGCCAGGGCCTTCTCCAGCTCGGCCACGGAAGCGTCATCACGGCTGCGCTCGTAGGCCAGGCGGGCGAGACGCAGGTCCTGGGTGTACTGGTGGATCACCGAGATGTTGCCGAGCTTGTCGCCACGGCTGGTGACGCTGTCGATGCCCAGCCAACCGGTGAAGGTGATGCCCAGGGTGAGCAGCAGCACCAGGCCGAAGCCGATCCCCAACTTGCGATTGACGCTTACATTTCCCAATGACTGGGCAAACCAACGGTACATAGACGACTCCCCGGCGCGTGGCAGTGCGGATTATTGTTTTGTTGCATAGGGCATCGGCGCACGGCGGGGAAACTTGATGGGAAAAAGCTGACCGGTCTGTCAGAAAATTCGCGAAAGCAACGCTGTTACAGCCGTCTCCACACGTAGGATCCTATCCCCCAATTGCACAGGCTCCAGGCCAGCCTTGCCCAGCAGCTCGACTTCATAGGGGATCCAGCCGCCCTCCGGGCCGATCGCCAGCGTCACCGGGCCTTCAACGGCTCGTGGGCAAGCGAGGTAGGGGCCGGGATGTCCGACCAGGCCGAGGGTGCCAGCGGCGATGGCGGGCAGGCGGTCCTCGACGAACGGCTTGAAGCGCTTCTCGATGATGACCTCGGGCAACACGGTGTCGCGGGCCTGCTCGAGCCCGAGGATGAGGTTCTCGCGAATGCTCTCGGGGTTGAGGAATGGCGTCTGCCAGAAGCTTTTCTCGACCTTGTAGCTATTGACCAGGATCAGCCGTGGCACGCCCAGGGTGGCGACCGTCTGGAACAGCCGGCGCAGCATCTTCGGGCGCGGCACGGCCAGCACCAGTGTCAGCGGCAGCTTGGCCGGTGGTGGCTGGTCGAAGGCCACCTGCAGTTCGGCTTCGTGATGTTCGAGGCGTACGACCTCGGCCTTGCCCATCAAGCCGTTGACGCGGCCCACCCGCAGGCTGTCGCCCACCGTCACGCGGTGGATCTCCTGCATGTGGGTGAAGCGGCGATCAGCCAGGACAACGCGGTCGGCCGCCACGAAGTCGGCCTCTTCAAGGAGCAACAGGTTCACGGTTGGGTCGCAGGGGGCTGGTCGTTGTGGTCGTTGCCGGTTTCTTCGTGCGTGTGGCTGCGCTTGCGGATCAGGCTGCCGCACAGCACGCCGACCTCGAACAGCATCCACATCGGCACGGCCAGCAGGGTCTGGGAGAAGATGTCCGGCGGGGTGAGGATCATGCCGACCACGAAGCAGCCGATGATCACGTACGGGCGGATCTTCTTCAGGTACTGCACGTCGACCACGCCGATCCACACCAGCAGCACCACCGCCACCGGGATTTCGAAGGCGACCCCGAAGGCGAAGAACAAGGTCATGACGAAGTCGAGGTAGCTGGAAATGTCGGTCATCATCGACACGCCTTCGGGCGTGGCGCTGGCGAAGAAGCCGAAGATCAGCGGGAACACCAGGAAATAGGCGAAGGCCATGCCGGCGTAGAACAGGAAAATGCTCGACACCAACAACGGGATGGCGATGCGCTTTTCATGGCGGTACAGGCCGGGGGCAATGAAACCCCAGATCTGTTGCAGGATGAACGGGATTGCCAGGAACAGCGAGACGATCATGGTCAGCTTGAACGGCGTCAGGAACGGCGAGGCCACATCGGTGGCGATCATCGTCGCGTTGGCCGGCAAGTGCTCGCGCAGCGGCGCCGAGACCAGGGTGTAGATCTGCTGGGCGAAGGAGAACAGCCCGGCGAAGATCAGGAAAATGGCGGCGACGCAGCGCAGCAGGCGGGTGCGCAGCTCGGTCAGGTGCGAGACCAGCGGCATCGGCTGGTCGGTTTCCGGATTCTCGCTCATGGGGCTCGCGGCGGTTGTGGCGGTTCGGAGGATGGTGCTGCGGCCGGCTGCGCGGGGGCGGCATCGGCGGCAGGTGCGGCAGGCATTTCAGCGTTGGCCGGCGGCTGCGCGGGTGGCGCCAGGGGGTTGAGGATGCGCTTGGCCTCCTGCTCCATCTGCAGGATGTGCTCGTTGTGCAGCTGGCGACGGATGTCATCGGCGCCGATCTCGCGCTCGACCTCCATCTTGATCGCGTTGAAGCTGCGCTTGAGGCGACCGATCCACAGCCCGGCAGTGCGCGCGGCTCCCGGCAGGCGCTCAGGGCCGAGCACCAGCAGGGCGACCAGGCCGACGAGCAGCAGCTCGCTGAAACTGATACCGAACATGGGTCAGTCTTTCCGCTGCGGCTCTTGAACCGGCTGGGCCTGGCCCTCGATGGTGTGGCCCTGGGCCTGCTGCGCGGTGTTCTGCACAGGCGGAACGGGCTGCGCCGGCGGTGGGGCCTGCTCGGCCGGCTTGGCTTCTTCTTCGTTCATGGCCTTGCGGAAGCCCTTGATCGATTCGCCCAGGTCGCTGCCGAAGTTCTTCAGTTTCTTGGTGCCGAACACCAGCACCACGACGACCAGCAGGACGATCCAGTGTTTCCAGTCAAAAATACCCATTTCGTACTCCTGAAAAATGTATGTCAGCCGGAACCGGCGCTATCGCGGGGCAAGCCCGTTCCTACAAATATGCGCGGTCAGGCCTGGGGCTGACGGGCGGCCTTCTCGTCATGGCCGGAAAGGCCGAAGCGGCGCTCCAGTTCGTCGAGCACCGCCTGCGGATGCTGGCCCAGCGCGCTGAGCATGACCAGGCTATGAAACCACAGGTCCGCGGTCTCGTAGATGACATCGCTGTAATCCTTGCTGACGGCGGCATCCTTGGCGGCAAGGATGGTCTCGATGGACTCTTCGCCGAGTTTCTCGAGGATCTTGTTCAGGCCCTTGTGATGCAGGCTGGCCACGTAGCTGCTGTCGGGCGCCGCGTGCTTGCGTTCTTCCAGCACCTCGGCGAGGCGGTCTAGCGTGTCGCTCATGTCAATGCCCTGCGCTATAGATGGCGTCCGGATCCTTGAGGACCGGATCGACGATTTTCCACTGGCCGTCTTCGAACACGCGATAGAAGCAGCTTTCGCGGCCGGTATGGCAGGCGATATGGCCCAGTTGCTCGACCATCAGGATGATCACGTCGGCGTCGCAGTCCAGGCGCATTTCGTGCAGCTTCTGCACATGGCCCGACTCTTCGCCCTTGCGCCACAGCTTGCCCCGCGAGCGCGACCAATAGATGGCGCGATGCTCGGCGGCGGTCAGGGCGAGGGACTCACGGTTCATCCAGGCCATCATCAGCACGCGCCCGGTCTTGTGGTCCTGGGCGATCGCCGGTACCAGGCCATCGCTGTTCCACTTGATCTCGTCCAGCCAGTCTTTCATCGTCGACTCCAAACCGGGCCCGCTCCCGTACCGGGCCCCTGTGCGCTAGTGTGCCAGCCAGCGACGCGGCTGGCTATCGGCGCACGATCAGGTACAGGCCCGCTGCCAGCATCAACCACGCGGGCCAGGCGGCCGGGGCGCTGAGGCTGACCGCACCGGCCGCCAGGGTGGCGCCACCACCGAGCAGTCCGGCGCCAAGCAGGCGCAGCGCCCAGTTGTCGCCGGCGCGGCGGCGCTCGGGCAGTTGCGGGTCGTGCAGGTGCGGTTGCGACAGGCGTTCGAGCAGGTCGCGGGTCATGTCGGCCAGGTGCGGCAGTTGCTCGGCCTGGCTGTAGAGGTTGCCGATTACCGCTTTCGGGCTCATGCGCTCGCGCATCCAGCGTTCGAGGAAGGGCTTGGCGGTGCTCCACAGGTCCAGGTCGGGGTAGAGCTGGCGGCCCAGGCCTTCGATATTGAGCAGGGTCTTCTGCAGCAATACCAGCTGTGGCTGGACCTCCATGTTGAAGCGTCGGGCCGTCTGGAACAGGCGCATCAGCACCTGGCCGAAGGAGATGTCCTTGAGCGGCTTTTCGAAGATCGGCTCGCAAACGGTGCGGATCGCCGCTTCGAACTCGTTGACCTTGGTCTGCGCCGGTACCCAGCCCGAATCGATATGCAGCTGGGCCACGCGGCGGTAGTCGCGCTTGAAGAAGGCGATCAGGTTGCGGGCCAGGTAGTCCTGGTCCTCGGCAGTGAGGCTGCCGACGATACCGCAGTCGATGGCGATGTATTGCGGGCTCCACGGCTTGACCGTGCTGACGAAGATGTTGCCGGGGTGCATGTCGGCATGGAAGAAGCTGTCGCGGAACACTTGGGTGAAGAACACCTCGACGCCGCGCTCGGCCAGCATCTTCATGTCGGTGCGCTGGTCGGCGAGCGTCGCCATGTCGGTGACCGGCACGCCATAGATACGCTCCATCACCAGCACCTTGGGCCGGCACAGGTCCCAGTAGACCTGGGGTACGTACATCAGCTCGGAGCCTTCGAAGTTGCGCCGCAGCTGGCTGGCATTGGCGGCCTCGCGCAGCAGGTCGAGTTCGTCGTAGATGGTCTTTTCGTAGTCGCCGACGATTTCCACCGGGTGCAGGCGACGGGCATCGGCCGAGGCGCGCTCGGCGGCCTTGGCGATCAGGAACAGCCAGGCCAGGTCCTGGGCGATGACCGGTTTCAGGCCTGGGCGCACCACCTTGACTACCACTTCCTCACCGCTCTTCAGGCGTGCGGCGTGTACTTGGGCCACCGAAGCCGAGGCCAGCGGCTCAACGTCGAAACGGCTGAACACCTCGCCCACCTTGGCACCGAGCTGTGCTTCGATCAGCGCCACGGCGTGCTGCGGGTCGAAGGGTGGCACGCGGTCCTGCAGCAGCATCAGCTCGTCGGCGATGTCGGTGGGCAGCAGGTCGCGGCGGGTGGAGAGCAACTGGCCGAACTTGATGAAGATCGGTCCCAGGTCCTGCAGCGCCAGGCGCAGGCGTGCGCCGCGGCTCAGCTCCAGGGACTTGCGCGGCAACCAGCGCCACGGCATCAGCAGGCGCAGGCTGGCCAGCCACCAAGGCAGCAGGGGTTGTTCGAACAGCAGGTCATCGAGGCGGTAGCGGATCACGACGCGCTGGATGCGCAACAGACGGCGGACGGCGAGCAGCTTCATGCGTTATCGCTGGTATCAAGAGTGTGGGCGAGGCGGCGCAGGCGTGCCTCGAGGCGTTCGATATCGACCTTCAGCGTATCGAGTTCGCTGAATGCCGCTTCGGCTTCGCGTTTGCCGACCAGGGTACGCGATTCCTCGGCAAGGTACTCGGACAGATTCTCGCCGAAGCGGGCCAGGCCCTGGCGGGTCCAGCGCGCGCGCAGGCGCAGGTGGCCGGCGATCAGCGCGGTGGGCACCGGCCCCAGCCAACGCTGCAACTCGTGTTCCCAGTCCAGTTCCAGGTCCTGCAGGATGCCGAACAGGTCGAGCAGTACGGCGCTGTCGCCATGCAGCTCGACCTGGGGGCTGTGCAGTACCGCGGTCTTGTCTTTGGCCAGCGCCAACTGCGCCAGGCGCCCGGCGGGGGCGCGCAGGGTGCAGTCGACCTCGCTTTCCCAATGGGCGGCAAGCATCAGGCCTTCCTCGTCGGGCAGCACGAACAGCTTCAGGGCCGGCTGCACGCAGTCGATCTCGATCACCTTGCCTTCCAGCGCCGCCAGGCGCGGGAGGGCGGTGCTGTCCAGGCGCAGGACACGGTTGAGCCCGTGCTCGACGCTGGCGAGCAGGCCGGCCAGGAGCATCAGGGCTTGATCCCCCGGTGCACGGCGACGATGCCGCTGGTCATGTTGTGGTAGGTGACGCGGTCGAAGCCGGCCTCGACCATCATGCTCTTGAGCGTTTCCTGGTCGGGGTGCATGCGGATCGATTCGGCCAGGTAGCGGTAGCTTTCCGAGTCGTTGGTGATGAGCTTGCCGGCCAGGGGCATGAAGGCGAACGAGTAAGCGTCGTAAGCCTTGGACATCAGCTTGTTGGTCGGCTTGGAGAACTCCAGGATCAACAGGCGGCCACCGGGCTTGAGCACGCGCAGCATGGAGCGGATGGCCGCATCCTTGTGCGTCACGTTGCGCAGGCCGAAGGCGATGGTCACGCAGTCGAAGTGGTTGTCCGGGAACGGCAGTTTTTCAGCATCGGCCTGGACGAATTCGATATTGCCGGACACGCCGCGGTCGAGCAGGCGGTCGCGGCCGACCTTGAGCATCGATTCGTTGATATCGGCCAGCACCACCTGCCCGGTCGGGCCGACCAGGCGCGAGAACTTGGCGGCCAGGTCGCCGGTGCCACCGGCGATGTCCAGTACCCGGTTGCCGCTGCGCACCCCGGACAGCTCGATGGTGAAGCGCTTCCACAGACGGTGCATGCCGCCGGAGAGCACGTCGTTCATCAGGTCGTACTTGGCGGCCACCGAGTGGAAGACCTCGGCGACTTTCTTCGCCTTCTGGCTCTCGGGAACGTCCTGGTAGCCGAAGTGGGTGGTGGGTTCGGCGTGGTCGCCTTTGCGCTGGTCGGTCATATCGCTTCACCAGAAAAAAATTACGGCCATTCTAGGGGCTACGGGCGGATTTGTCTTGGCGGGGTGTGTCATGCAAAGGGGGCGGGCATAATGGCGATTATGTCTTCATATCCAGGATCACCCGCATGACCCAGATCAGCGTCGAACGCAAACACACCCTCGGCCGTGAAGCCGCTCGCGCCAAGGCGCAGGCGCTGGTGGACAAGCTGACCCGCGAATACGACCTCAAGGCAAGCTGGAGCGGTGATCGTGTCGATGTGAAACGCAGTGGCGCCAACGGCAGTGTGCACATCGGTGAGGACACCATCCGTGTCGAGCTCAAGCTGGGCATGATGCTGTCGATGATGAGCGGCACCATCAAGGGCGAGATCGAGCGGGCGTTGGACAAGGCGCTGGCCTGACGCCCGCTGCTGTCAGTTGTCGGGGAACGGGATCAGGTCGTCGATCTGCTCCAGACGTAGATCACCTCTATAGATCTCATTGCGCTCTGCCGGGGCCAATGCACGTTCCAGGCGCTCGTCGCGACTCATGGCGTCCGGGAACTTCAAATGGCCTTTGGCGAAGCGCCGGGCATCGACATTGGCAGTGGTGTAGTGGAAATGCGCTTCCCAGAGCTTCTGCCTGGGTTGCAGGCGATAAATGTCATACACATCCAGAAAATCGTTGGCCTTGAGCTTCTTGCGGCTTCGGGTCAGCTTGATCTCGATTTCGCCCGCCTCCACCAGGAAACGCAGGGCTTTGCTATCCGGCTGCAGGGTGCCAAGGTAGGCGATGGTCAAGAGCCGTTTCTTTTCTGCCTGTACCTCGGCAATCGCCTGATCCAGCCTGGTGGCGAGTGAGTGCCCTTGATCCGGGCCGTTACGCAAATCCTTTGCGGTGTTGGCCATGTCCTGAATGTAGAAATCAAGCTGGTCTGCCAGGTCGTTAGGGCCCTTCAGATGGCGGGAGGCGTGGGCGACCCTGGCATTGTGCTGAGCTAAAAGGTCGGCGCCGGTGCGGCGCAGGCGAGCGTAGTCGGGTGTCGGCGGGCTTTGCGTTACAGCTTTCCAGCAATCACCTTCAGGCTGATAGCGCGCAATGGTCTGTCCTGTCAGCGGATCGACCTGCACGGCTTCGCTGCCTTCCTCGGCCTGTTCGACGACCAGTGATGTGCCGCGGGTGGTGCGGATCACTTTGCGTCTCACTGGACGCACCTTGTGCGTCAGGGGCGGTTCGAGCACTGCCTCCTGCGTATCCGCGGCGGCAGAAACATGGGCAAGGTCATTCTCGGCCAGCGTTATCAGTGCGTTCAGCTCAGTGATGTATTCATTGAGCCTGCTGCTGTCCATCGCCGGAATATCCCCGGATAGTAAATATTCGGCATTGCTCCGTGACAGTTTGTATTCGCGCAGCGCGCTCTCCAGCGGCTCCTTCTGTGCTTGCGGCTCCAGGCGGGCAGCGGCCAGGCTGTCGTGGCTCAGCAGCGCTTCATGGAGCTGTTTGCTGCGCAAGGTCTTTTGCAAGAGCAGGATGGTTTCGAAGTTTTCCGCGGTCAGCTGGTCTCGCTTCACCACCAACTGATACAAGTCGCTCAGGATCTGGGCTCGAACGATCAGTGTGGAGTATCGCCGGCTGGTGATGATGCGATCGAGCATCTTGCGTTTGCCCGAGAACTGGACCTGCCCATCTGCCAGAGCCTCGCTGAGGTCCTGGTCAAGCCGTTGGCTGGCGTTGAATAGGCGTCTATGGGTACCCAGCGTTGCCTCGACGTTCTTGCTGAACTCCAGATACAGCGCTGCCTGCTGCTGGCCGAAAGGCAGTTGCTGGAGCCGACGCGACTGGTCTTTGAGTGTGTCGTAGTCATTCATTTCGAGCAGGCGGCGAAAATGTTGCAGGTCGGCGGTCAGCAACTGTTCCGACCACTGGCCACGGGCAAAGGATGCGGCGGCCTTGGGGTCGAACCTGGCGTATTTGGGGTCGCTCATACTGGCGTACAGCTGCACCTGGTCCTTTATCAGCCCGGCCTGTTTTTCGAAGGTGCGTGCCAGTACATCCAGGTTCACCCGTGCCTCGTTGCGCAGCGTCCGTAGTGCCTGCCGCTGTATCTGCAGGTCTTCCGGCAGGTCGTCGGGGGCGACGCCGGGGTAATCGTTCAGAGCCTGCTCGAATGCCAAATGGGCTTCGTCATACGGTTTCACCCGCTCAAGATAGCGCTCGACGAACGTTTCCGTGCTGGTGAGTTTTTGGTCATTCGCCATTCGGCGTTCCTGCATTGCCTTGAAGGCCTGCTTTTTTTCATCGATCAACGCCTTTGCCGTTTTTGGCATGTCGTCTGGCATGCCGCCTGGCATGTGCAGGTTCAGCATCCATTCGCCATTCCAGCGCTCCAGCCAAGGACCGCGGCTGCGTTCGCGGCCGACAATGTAGTACCCGTCAGGCTCCGCCCCCCAGGTTTGCGACCATTCGCTCTGGCTGACCTCCGGGCCAATGATGCGCATGCCGCTCCAGCTCTCCTCAACTTCATAGGCGACATCCTGCAGTTTTACGTAGTAGCGGTCGTCCACCTTGTACAGGCCGCGCATGCGGCTGCTGGCCAGCGCACTGTGTTCGTTCAGGCTGACATGGGCGCGTAGCGTGACGAGGGCGGCACGGGCTTCGCGGGGCAAGTTGCCGAGCCGCTGATCGTGACCCCATTGTCTGACGTTGAGCGCTGCAGGCTTGGGTTGCTCGATGGGGGCTTGCCAGGTTTTTTGCTCAGGTTGCTGCTTTGTGGTCGCGCCGCAGCCACGCCGTGGCCTGGGCTGCAGCGCCAGCTCAGGTTCGACGTGGGTTGGGCTGGAGCCGTGGACCAGCAGCATGGCCAGGTTCAGCAGTATGTCGGCTGTGGCGAGCACCTTTTCTCCGCTGCTTCCTTTGGTCAAGGCTGTCAGGTCATCCTTGATGCTGAGCAGGGCTGTCACCAGCCAGGCGATCAGGCCTGCAGGCCCACGCAGGAGCGGCGTGACCGTGTTGAATGCCAGCCAGGCGAATTGCACGACCATCGCCCAGCGTTGTTGGGCATTCGAGGTGCTCTGGCGTGAAGCCAGTAACAGAAGCACGTCGGCCCTGGCCTGAAACATCGACCTGTCCAGGTCGCCGGTCGGT
This sequence comes from Pseudomonas sp. WC1, assembly GCF_050586565.1. Taxonomy (NCBI): domain Bacteria; kingdom Pseudomonadati; phylum Pseudomonadota; class Gammaproteobacteria; order Pseudomonadales; family Pseudomonadaceae; genus Pseudomonas; species Pseudomonas sp. WC1. The sequence goes on along the minus strand of NZ_JBOBDQ010000001.1, from coordinate 65,933 downwards.
GGAGTGAAGGCCAAAGTGGCCGGTGCCCTCAGGCGTTCGATCGCCTCGGCGGCCAGCTCGGAACCGGGCCCCAGCAAGTGCGCCAGTTCAGTCAGGCCACTGTGCAAGTGCGGATGAGTGAAGCCATCATCGGCATAAATGGGGCGGGCTTCGTCATCCAGCCAGGCGAGGATGTCCTGCTGCAGGCGCTGCTCAGTCCGGATTGCTGCCATCAGGTGCCCTTGGCTTTCGAACTGCCTGACAGCCTGCGCGGCGTTCAAGGGCCGGTAGAGTATCCAGGCCTCTGTGGCGGGGACGTGGATGACGAACATGCCATGCACCCGGTTGGCCTTCGGGCCACCCGGGACGCTGTTGAATGACAGCGGAGCCAGGCTCAGCGATGCGCTGGCGTGGGCTTTACGGTGGCAAAAGTCTGCAACGACCTGCCAGGTTCGCTCGCTCAGCTGGCCACCGATCTTGGCCTGTAGTGCGCTCAGCAGCAGGGCTGCACGCCATTCTTCGGCGAAAAGCTGGCGGTGTTTGTCGGTGTCGTTGCCCTTTTGCAACTGGTCGTGAACAAAGGGCGGATACTGGCCACCGACATCCACGGCAGCGATCAGTGCATCGACGTAGTCAAGGTCCAGCCAGCTGCTCAGCGCCTGTTGATCGGCCAGTTGGATGGCTGAAGCTACCTGGCCGCTGCCCAAGGGCAGGCGTGAAATGGCCAGTTCGGTCAGGCTGATGGTTTTCAGGTACTCAAGCCTCGCCGGCCCCTCGGAGGACACCTGCACCACCTGCGAAACGGTGATCTGCACCTGGTCAGGGTGGCAAGGCGGCTCGGCCGGGTGGTCATTGCGCATGTACTCGCGTAGGCGGCGAACCGTGTACTGCTGCAAGTCTTCGATTCCGTCCAGGGATGACTCACCCTGTTTCAGCATTTGCTGCGCCGACAGATCCAGCAACGCCATGTGGTACTGGAATCGATCCGTCAGCGTGGCGTTTTCCAGCCAGTCAGGGAGGGGGATCGCGGGTGTCCATTGCTCGAGCTTGAAGGAGGCCGGGAATGTTGATGAAGGATCGCTCAGCAGGCTGTAGGCCTCTTCCAGATCGCTTGTCTGTTCGATTGCATCAAGTTGCACGCGGTCAATCTGTTGCAGCATGGCGTTGAGCAGTTGCCTGGCCTGATAGCCGAACGGGTCTTCGGCCAGGGCCGTGCAGGCCCAGGACATCGTGTCGAACACATGGCGCTCGGAGAGCTCGTCGCGCAGGGCGACTGCAAAGGCCGCGAGCTCGGTGAAGCCACGTACGGTGCCAGAGGGCTTGCACCACAAGATCAGGTCGCGCGCCTCTTTTTTGCCCGTGATGAGCAGGTCCGGCAGTACCAGATGAACCGTGCTGCCCGGGTTGCCGAGTGAGGCTTGCACACCCTGCACGTTGGCCGACGTATCGGATTGAGCGAGCATGGCGTACAGCAAGGCCTTCTGGTCACTGTCCAGGCCTTGGCGCTCGAGCGTGCCGAGCAGTGCGGCCTTCAGCACCTGCTGCATCCAGCGCAGACGGGTCACATCCGAGTCACCCTCGCGGCTGTTCCAGAAACTGACCTGTGCTTGTTGAAATCTCTCGCAGAGAATCGCAAGGACATCGTCGTAATCCGTGTTCAGGTCGGCCATGCGAATGTCGATGGTCGGCGCGTCGTTCTGAGGACGAAAGATGGCCGGCGGGTTCAGGCTGAACTGGTCCGTGGGCTTGAGTGCCATGGGCTGGCCCGTGAGGAAATGCTCAAGCAAGGTGTCGACCAGGTTGCCTGGTTGTGCCGCGGGTTCTTCATCCTGGCCAGGCAGGATGCTGAAGTTTTTTACCGATTGCAGTTCTGGGTGGTTCTTGCGGATCCACGGATAGCGTGCGGCGAGTGCGTCGAAACCCGCGGCGGCAACGACCTCACGCAAGCTTGGGCGGTGGGCGAACTGCATCGCTACCCGTTGCCGGAACGATGTCGCTGGCGAGGTAGGTGGCTGGGGCATGGCGAAGGCTCCGGAAAAAGGGAGCCGAATTCTGGAGTGCCGGTCTGCAGCCTCTGCGGTAGATACATCAGTGTGGCGATCTTAGGGTGAAGATTCTAAATCCTGCCCCTACCTTATGCTCAAGCCCAAACTTCATGGGCGGTTCTCCTCCACTCATGAGCATGAGGTACAGAGCATGGCCAAAGTGACTGTGAAGAAAAAGGACGACGCCCAGAGTACGCTGGGCGAAGTGCGCGGCTACGCGCGCAAGATCTGGCTGGCTGGGATCGGCGCTTATGCGCGGGTCGGCCAGGAAGGCTCCGACTACTTCCATGAGCTGGTCAAGGCCGGCGAAGGTGTCGAGAAACGTGGCAAGAAGCGCATCGATAAAGAGCTTGATGCTGCCAACCACCAGATCGACGAAGCCGCTGAAGAAGTCAGTCGCGTACGCGGCAAGGTAGAGATCCAACTGGACAAGATCGAAAAAGCTTTCGACGCACGGGTGGGGCGCGCCTTGAATCGCCTCGGCATTCCGTCTAAACATGACGTTGAGGCGTTGTCCATCAAGCTTGAACAGCTGCACGAGCTGCTCGAGCGCGTCGCGCACAAACCATAAGGAGAGCAGGATGGCTGGCAAGAAGAACACCGAGAAAGAAGGCAGCTCCTGGATCGGCGGAATCGAGAAGTACTCCCGCAAGATCTGGTTGGCTGGCCTGGGTATCTACTCCAAGGTCGACCAGGACGGTCCGAAGCTGTTCGATTCGCTGGTGAAGGACGGCGAGAAGGCCGAGAAACAGGCGAAGAAAACCGCCGAAGACGTGGCCGAAAGCGCCAAGTCGTCGACCAACTCGCGAGTGTCGGGCGTGAAGGATCGCGCGCTGGGCAAGTGGAGCGAGCTGGAGGAAGCCTTCGACAAGCGTCTGAACAGCGCCATCTCGCGCCTGGGCGTGCCCAGCCGCAATGAGATCAAGGCCCTGCACCAGCAGGTTGATTCGCTGACCAAGCAGATCGAGAAACTGACCGGTGCCTCGGTCACCCCGATCTCCAAGGCCAGCGCCAGCAAGACGGCCGCCAAGCCATTGGCCAAGGCGGCCGCCAAGCCTGCGGCCAAGACCGCTGCGGCAAAACCTGCGGCGAAAACCGCGGCGGCCAAGCCTGCGGTCAAGGCTGCGGCCAAGCCTGTAGCGGCCAAGCCCGCTGCCAAACCGGCAGCAGCCAAGAAACCTGCCGTGAAGAAAGCGGCGCCGGCCAAGCCTGCCGCAGCCAAGTCCGCCGCACCGGCGCCTGCAGCCACCGCAGCCCCGGCACCGAGCGCGGCTCCGGCCAGCAGCACCCCGTCGGCACCGGTGAACGCGGCCAACCAGGCCTGATACCGGGTCGTACTGCTCGCGGGGCAAGCCCGCTCCCACGAAGCCTGCACAGGACTCGCGGGAGTGGGCTTGCCCCGCGATCGTTTCAGCCTTCCAGATACCTCATTGCCAACTGCTCCGCCGCCATACGCGCCGGGGCCTGCAGATGTGGCGCCACCAGCATCATCACCTGGTACACCACCACGCCGACATCGCCCTCTCGGCCAAGCACGCGCTGATAATCAAGCGAGCACATCAGGGTCAGGGTGATCTGTTCCACCAACTGCCCCAGTGCCTGGGTCTCGCTGGTCACCTGGCCCTGTCCCTTGAGGCTGGCCAGCAGTGCGGCCAGGGTGCGCTTGAGAGCGTTGATCAGGCTGCGCATGCCCCGCGCCAGCTTGGGCAGACGCCCGGTGAGGTTGGACAGGTCCTGGAACAGGAAACGGTACTGGGCCATGCGTTCGACGATCAGGTGCAGGAACAGCCAGTAGTCCTCGGCATCCAGGCGTACGTCCAGCGGCGGGTCGAGCAGTGGCATCAATTGCTCTTCGAAGCGTTCGAACAGGCCGATCACCAACGGCTCCTTGCCGTGGAAGTGGTAGTACAGGTTGCCTGGGCTGATCCCCAGTTCGTTGGCGATCTCCAGGGTCGAGACGTTCGGTTCGCCCTGGCGATTGAACAGCTGCAAGGCACATTCGAGGATACGGTCGCGGGTCTTCATCCGGTCAGCGTGCCAGTACGTAGCTGCCGGGCGCGGGGCCCAGCGTTGGATAAGTGGTGCTGCCCAGGTCGTCGCGTGGGGTCCTGAGCGTGCCGGAGCGCTGCAGTATCCATTCCAGCCACAGGGGCCACCAGCTGCCGTCGCGGCGTTGGGCGTCGTGGAACCAGGCCCGCGGGTCGCTGGAGAGCTTGGGGTTTTCCAGGTAGTAGGACTTTGGGTTGCCGGGCGGGTTGATGATGCTCTGGATATGACCGCTGTTGGCCAGAATGAAGCGCCGGTCGCCGCCGAGCAGCAGGGCCGAACGGTACACCGCGTCCCAGGGGGTGATGTGGTCGTTGCTGCCGGCCACGGTGAAGCTGTCCAGCCCGACCTGCGTGAGGTCGATCGGTGTACCGCACACCTCAAGGCCTTCGGGGAAGGTCAGCGGGTTGAGCTTGAAGAAATCCAGCAGGTCGCCGTGCAGCGCGGCCGGCAGGCGCGTGCTGTCGGCGTTCCAGTAGAGGATGTCGAAGGCCGGCGGTGTCTTGCCCATCAGGTAGTTGTTGACCCAATAGTTCCAGATCAGGTCGTTGGGGCGCATCCAGGCGAAGATCCGTGCCACCTCGCCGCCGTCCAGTACGCCGCGCTGATAGGAGCGGCGCTTGGCCGCCTCGATGGTCTGTTCGTCGGCGAACAGGCTGGCGGGGCTGTCGAACTGGCTGTCGAGCAGGCTCACCAGGTAAGTGGCGCTGCGTACCTTGCGCAGCTGCTTCTTAGCTTGCAAGTGGCCCTGCAGCGCGGCCATGGTCAAGCCGCCGGCGCAGGCGCCCATGAGGTTGGGGTCGCGGTTGCCGCTGATGCTGCGGCAGGCGTTGAGCGCTTCCTCCAGGGCCTGCACATAGCTGGACAGGCCCCACTCACGGTGACGGGGGTCGGGGTTGCGCCAGCTGACCATGAACACCTGCAGGCCCTGCTTGAGCATGTACTGGACGAAGCTGTTGGTCGGGCTCAGGTCGAAGATGTAGAACTTGTTGATCTGCGGCGGTATCACCAGCAGCGGCCGGGAGTACTGTTTCTCGCTCATGGGCTTGTACTGGATCAACTCCAGCAGCTCGTTGCGAAACACCACGGCGCCCGGGGTCGCTGCCAGGTTGCCGCCAACCTCGAAGGCCCGTTCGTCCACCTGCCGTGGCAAGCCGTCGTTGTGGCGCAGGTCGTCGAGCAGGTGGCTGATACCGCGCAGCAGGCTCAGGCCGCCGGTGTTGAACAGCTCCTTGACCGCCAGCGGGTTGAGCAGCGAGTTGCTGGGGGCGAAGGCGTCGCTGACCAGGTTGAACAGGAACTGTGCCCGGGCGCGGTCGTCGTCGGCCAGGCTGCTTTCCTCGATCCACAGGCGCGTCTGCTTCTGCCAGGCAAGGTAGGCCTGCAGGCCGCGGCGGTAGAACGGGTTCTGGCTCCAGGTCGGGTCGCTGAAGCGTGCGTCACGCGGGTGGGGCTGGTAGGGGCTGTCGCCGATAAGCACGCGCCCCAGCTGGCCGCCCAGGCTCAGCAGGTGATGCGCGGTGTGCAGCGGATTGCGCAGGCCGATCCGGCCGACCTGGCGCAGGGTCGAGAACAGGTCGCGACCGCGCAGGCCGGTAATGGCGTTCTGCACGTTCATGCTCGTGGCGGGGACCGGTGTCGATCCTCTGGCCGGTTTATCCTTCATGCCAACACTCCTTCGTCAGATCCATTTCCGCGTTGGCCTTGGTGCGGGTAAAGCTACTCCTGCAGGTTCGCATCACCTGCCTGGGAGTGCCCGCAAAGGCCCGTGCTGACGCAATAAAAAGCCTTCCTACCCCCGTGCCGCTGGCCGAGGGTGCATGACCGCGCGTTGGCGTTCTTGCTCGAGGAATTTCATGATGATCGGTGCGACGGCCTCGGCCCGGGTGATCAGGAACAGGTGGCCATCATCGATTATGTGTAGCTGGGCATTGGGAATCCGCCAGGCCAGCAGGCGCATGTTGATCAGCGGGATCAGCGGATCGTCGTCGCCGGCCAGCACCAGGGTGGGCTGGTGGATCTTGTGCAGCCAGTGGATGCTGGTCCAGCCGAGCCCGGCGAACAGTTGCCAGTAGTAGCCCAGCTTGCCGCCCGAACGCACCTTCGAGGCATGGTGCATGGCCAGGTCCGGATCCCGGCGAAAGCCGCCGCCATAGATCAGCGGCGCGATGCGGATCACATGGGAGGGCTGCACGTAGCGCCGTGGGCTGGCCATCATCCACAACACCTTGGGCTTGCCCGGTACCATCACCGCGCCGGCGGCGGTGGCGGCCAGCACCAGTTTCTTGCAGCGTTCGGGGTAGTCGTGGGCGAACTGCTGGGCCAGGGCGCCGCCCCAGGACACGCCGATGACGTTGACCTGGCCGTAGTCCAGGTAGTCGAGCATCCTTGCAGTCAACTTGGCCAGGCCGGGAAAACGGTAGGGGTGACGGGGCGTGGACGAGCCGCCCACCCCGGGCACGTCGAAGGCGATGACCTCCAGGTCCGGGTCCAGGGCCTCGATGAATGGAAACACCAGCTCGAGGTTGGCGCCGATGCCGTTGAATATCAGCAGCGGCGTCAGGTGGGGCTTGCCCGGGCGGACCGCAGTGCGGATGGACTGGTCGTCCAGCTCGACGGTCCTGAAGATGTACGGTTGCGGCATGCGCGTGACTCTGTGGTGAAAGTAGCGCCGCGCTGCGCCAGCAGGCGCACCACGGCGGTTCGGCTCAACGCTCGTGCACGTATGTTCCCGGTGCGGCCTCGCCCGCGGTATAGGCGCGGTTACCCAGCCGTGTAGGTGCCTTCTTGAGTTCGCCGGCGCGCTCACCCAGCCAGGCCTGCCAGTGCAGCCACCAGGAGTCGGCATGCTTGACCGCGTTCTCCTGCCAGGCCACCGGGTCGTCCGGGCGGTCTTCGCCGGTCATGAAGCGCGCCTTGGGGTTGCCCGGGGGGTTGAGGATGCTCTGGATATGGCCGCTGTTGGACAGCACGAACTCGATCTTGCCGCCGAACAGGTGTGCCGAGCGGTAGCACGACTGCCACGGGGTGATGTGGTCGGCGGTGCCGGCAACGCTGTAGATGTCGCAGTCGACCTGCTTCAGGTCGATGGCCGTGCCGCACACTTCGAGGGCGTTGGAGCGGATCAGCGGGTTGTTCTTGAACATCTCGATCAGGTCGCCGTGGAAGGCGGCCGGCAGTCGGGTGGTGTCGTTGTTCCAGAACAGAATGTCGAACACCGGTGGCTCGTTGCCGAGCAGGTAGTTGTTGACCCAGTAGTTCCAGATCAGGTCGTTGGGGCGCATCCAGGCGAACACCTTGGCCATGTCGCTGCCTTCCAGCACGCCGGACTGGTAGGAGTGGCGCTTGGCCGCTTCCAGGGTTTGCTCGTCGACGAACAATGCCACCTGGGTGTCGACAGTGGTGTCGAGCACGCTCACCAGCAGGGTCAGGGCATTGACCTTTTTCTCGCCGAGGGCGGCGTAGTGGCCCACCAGCGCCGTGCAGGTGATACCGCCGGAGCAGGCACCGAGCATGTTCAGGTCCTTGCTGCCAGTGATCGCCAGCACCGCGTCGACGGCTTCCTTGAGTGCGTCGATGTAGGTGGACAGGCCCCACTCGCGCTGGGCCTTGGTCGGGTTGCGCCAGCTGACGATGAAGGTCTGTTGCTGCGAGCGCAGGCAGAAGCGCGCCAGGCTCTTTTCCGGGCTCAGGTCGAATACGTAGAACTTGTTGATCTGCGGCGGCACCACCAGCAACGGGCGGCTGTGCACCTGCTCGGTGATGGGGCTGTACTGGATCAGCTCCAGCACATCGTTGCGGTACACCACCGCGCCTTCGCTGGTGCCCAGATTCTTGCCGACCTCGAAAGCCTCCATGTTCACCTGGCTGGGCATGCCGCCGTTGTTGACGATGTCCTTGGCCAGGTTGGACAACCCGTCGAGCAGGCTCTTGCCGCCGGTCTCGAAGAAGCGTTTGACCGCGGCCGGGTTGGAGAGGGTGTTGGTGGGCGCCATGGCCTCGGTCACCAGGTTGATGACGAACTGCCCGCGGCTGATGTCCTGCGGCGACAGGTCACTCTCGCTGATCCAGTCGTTGAGTTCCTTGCGCCAGGCGAGGTAGGTCTGCAGGTAGCGGCGATAAAGGGGGTTTTTGCTCCACGCCGGGTCGCTGAAGCGACGGTCGTCGCCTTCCGGTTGCAGGGCCGACTTGCCCAGTAGGACGTTCTTCAGCTCCAGGCCGAAGTGCGCCACGTGCTTGGCGCTGTGCAAGGGCTGGCGCATGGCCTGGCGTAATACCGTGCGTGCCGATGTAAGTAGATCCTTGCGGCGAATGCCGATGACCGGGTTCAGCCCCAGGGTGTTTTCCGAGGCCTGCCGCTGCAACTCATCGTTGTTCTTGTTACTCATCTACGACGCTCCGTTGTCCTGAGACGAGTACCGGTGTGCTGTGACAGCCCGGTACTGCTACTCGGGTGACCAGTGATAAGGAACAGCGGTGCTGCGACCGGATGCGTGCCGATGATGAGCTGCGGGGGTTTCTGCGTGTGAAGACAACCTGCTTTCGCTCGCGACCTCTACATACCGGCCTGGCCCTGCCTGCCCGGAGGCGATGCAGGGAACTTGCCAGCTCCATTGGTTACCCGACTTTCGTGTAATGCGCAAGACAGCCAATCTTTGGCAGTCATCCAGGCATTCAAGCAGATGAGATTAGAAAATGCGCTCTAAAGCTTGCGGGGCTTGAGCTAGAGCATCAATTTCACTACCGATTCGGACGGGTCGCGGGATTTGCCGGCCTTGTGCAATTCGTCGAGGTAGTCGGCCCATAGCTGCTCCTGGCGCAGGCACAGCTGCTCGAGGTATTCCCAGGTGAACAATCCTGAGTCATGGCCGTCGTCGAAGGTCAGTTTCAGTGCGTATTGACCAGCCGGTTCCAGGCCGCTGAGGCCGACGTTGATCTTGCCGAATTGCAGGATGGGATTGCCGTGGCCCTGGACTTCGGCGGAAGGCGAGTGCACGCGCAGGAACTCGGCGGGCAGGTGGTAGACCTCGCCGGGGGCGTAGGTGAGGGTAAGGGTTCTGGAGGCTTTGTGCAGGTTGATGGCGGTGGGGAGGCGGGCCATGGGTGACTCTCTCTTTGGCTTCAAGCTGCAAGCTTCGAGTGATTCCAGGCATTGTGCAAGGGGGCCGCAACGCGGCCCCCTGCGGTCTTACAGGATGTAGCGCGACAGGTCTTCGTTTTGCGCCAGCTCACCCAGGTGGCTGTTGACGTAGGCGGCGTCGATGTGGATCGGCGACTCGTCGTGGGCGCTGGCCAGGTCGCCGGCGCTGAACGACACCTCTTCGAGCAGGCGCTCGAGCAGGGTGTGCAGGCGGCGGGCACCGATGTTCTCGGTTTTCTCGTTGACCTGGTAGGCGATCTCGGCCAGGCGCTTGAGGCCCTCGTCGGCGAACTCGATGTTCAGGCCCTCGGTCTTGAGCAGGGCGCTGTACTGCTCGGTCAGCGAGGCGTGCGGTTCCTTGAGGATGCGCTCGAAGTCTTCCGGGGTCAGCGCCTTGAGCTCGACACGGATCGGCAGACGGCCCTGCAATTCGGGCACCAGGTCGCTCGGCTTGCTCAGATGGAACGCACCGGAGGCGATGAACAGGATGTGGTCGGTCTTGACCATGCCCAGCTTGGTATTGACGGTGCAACCTTCGATCAGCGGCAGCAGGTCGCGCTGCACGCCTTCACGGGAGACATCGGCGCCGCCGACGTTGCCACGCTTGGCAACCTTGTCGATCTCGTCGATGAACACGATACCGTGCTGCTCGACCGCTTCCAGGGCCTTGGCCTTGAGCTCTTCCTCATTGACCAGGCGGCCGGCTTCTTCGTCACGGACCATCTTCAGCGCGTCCTTGACCTTGAGCTTGCGTGCCTTGCGCTTGCCCTTGCCCATGTTGGCGAACAGGCTTTGCAGCTGGTTGGTCATCTCTTCCATACCGGGTGGCGCGGCGATCTCGACACCCATGCTTTCGGCGACTTCGATCTCGATTTCCTTGTCGTCCAGCTGGCCTTCGCGCAGGCGCTTGCGGAACAGCTGGCGAGTGTTGGAGTCGCTGCTGCTCTGCTGGGCTTCCTCGCTGAAGCTGCTGACCCGCGCCTGTGGCAGCAGGGCGTCGAGGATGCGGTCCTCGGCGGCGTCCTCGGCGCGGTGGCGCACGCGGACGATCTCCTGCTCGCGCAGCATCTTCAGCGCGGCGTCGGCCAGGTCGCGGATGATCGATTCGACGTCACGGCCGACATAGCCGACCTCGGTGAACTTGGTCGCTTCGACCTTGATGAACGGTGCGTTGGCCAGCTTGGCCAGGCGGCGGGCGATTTCAGTCTTGCCCACGCCGGTGGGGCCAATCATCAGGATGTTCTTGGGGGTGACTTCGGCACGCAGCTCGGCGGGGAGCTGCATGCGCCGCCAGCGGTTGCGCAGGGCAATGGCGACAGCGCGCTTGGCGTCGTCCTGGCCGATGATGTGGCGGTTGAGTTCGTGGACGATTTCGCGTGGGGTCATGGACATGATGTATGGGGTCCTCAAGCACAGTGATCAGTGTGGAAAAGTCCCGCTGCGAGCGGGACGCCAAAACAACTGATTCACTCGGCCAGGTCCTGCTCCTCGATGGTCAGGTTGTGGTTGGTGAACACGCAGATGTCGCCGGCGATGTTCAGGGCGGCCTCGGTGATTTCGCGGGCCGACAGGTCGGTCTTGTTCAGCAGGGCGCGGGCCGCGGCCTGGGCATAGCCACCGCCGGAACCCATGGCGATCAGCCCGTCCTCGGGTTCGACCACGTCGCCGTTGCCGGTGATGATCAGGGATGCATCCTTGTTGGCCACGGCCAGCATCGCTTCCAGGCGGCTCAGCGAGCGGTCGGTACGCCATTCCTTGGCCAGCTCGACGGCGGCACGCACCAGGTGGCCGGAGTGTTTCTGCAGCTGGGCTTCGAAGCGCTCGAACAGGGTGAAGGCATCGGCGGTGGCACCGGCAAAACCGGCGATGACCTGGCCGTTGTACAGGCGCCGCACTTTCTTGGCGTTGCCTTTCATCACGGTGTTGCCGAGGGAAACCTGGCCGTCGCCGCCCATGACGACTTTGCCGTTACGGCGGACAGAAACGATGGTAGTCAAGGGGAGAGTCTCCACGCAGCGGGGCGAAAATGCCTGATGCAGACTCATATGGGGGGAGGGGGGAAGGATTTCAACCGAGAGGGATGAATGGTTGTTTCAAGGCATTGCCTGGCAGGCCTGCTCCACACAATGACCCCGGGGGGCTTCGTGGGAGCGGGCTTGCCCCGCGATGGCGTTACTCAGGCCTCGTGGCAGATGTGCCCATCGACCAAGGTATAACGCACCGCGCCCGGCAGGCAGTGGCCGATGAACGGGCAGTTCTCGCCGCGGGAGAACCAGTGTTCGCCGGCCACGGTCGAGGCTTTCGGGTCGAACAGCACCAGGTCGGCGGCGGCGCCGACTTTCAGCTCGCCGGCTGGCAGGCGCATGGCCGTGGCCGGGCCGCTGCTCAGGCGTGCCAACAAGGTCGGCAGGTCGAGCAGGCCGTCCTCCACCAGGGTCATGGCCAGCGGCAACAGCAGCTCGACACTGCTGATGCCTGGCTCGGTGGCGCCGAACGGCGCCAGCTTGGCATCGCGCTCGTGGGGCTGGTGATGGCTGGAGATTGCCTGGATCACCCCAGACTTTACCGCCTCGCGCAGGCCGTCGCGGTCGGCGGCGGTGCGCAGTGGCGGCTGCACGTGGTAAAGGCTTGAGAAGTCGCGCAGGGCCTCATCGGTGAGGATCAGCTGGTACAGCGCCACATCGGCGGTGACCGGCAGCCCCAACTGCTGGGCCTGGGCGATCAGCCGGGCGCCACGGGCGCTGGTGATCTGTGTGAAGTGAGCGCGTACGCCGCTCTGCTCGACCAGCAGCAGGTTGCGGGCCAGGGCCACGGTCTCGGCGGTTTCCGGGATGCCAGGCAGGCCGAGGAAGCTGGCCATCGGCCCCTCGTGGGCGAGGCCGCCCTGGGCCAGGTCACGGTCCTGGGAATGGAACACCACTGTCAGGTCGAAGGTGGCGGCGTATTCCAGGGCGCGAGCCAGGGTGCGGTTGTTGGGGATCTCTTTAAGGCCGTTGCCGAAGGCCACGCAGCCAGTGTCGCGCAGGGCCACCAGTTCGGCCAGTTGCTCGCCTTCCAGGCCTTTGGTCAGGGCACCGATCGGATAGACCTTGCTGTTGGCCGCTTCGCGGGCGCGGTCAAGGATCAGTTCGGCGACGGCCGAGGTGTCCAATACTGGCTTGGTCTGCGGTGGGCAGCACAGGCTGGTGACGCCACCGGCGACCGCGGCGCGGGTTTCGCTGGCGATGTTGCCTTTGCGGCTGTAGCCAGGTTCGCGCAGGGAGACGCCGAGGTCGACCAGGCCTGGGGCGGCGACCAGGCCATCGGCCTGGATCATGCGGCTGGCGCTGAAGCCGGCTGGAGCCGCGCCAATGGCGGCAATGCGCCCGCCGTCGAGGTGCAGGTCGGTGACCTTGTCCAGGCCGCTGGCAGGATCGATGACCCGGGCGCCGATAATGCTGATGGTCACTGGGCGTTCTCCTGCTCGAATTGACGTTGCGCGTTCTGCCCGCTCATGGCCATGGACAGTACTGCCATGCGTACGGCGATGCCGTAGGTGACCTGATTGAGGATCACCGAATGCTGGCCGTCGGCCACTGCCGACTCGATCTCCACGCCGCGGTTGATCGGGCCCGGGTGCATGACAATGGCGTCGGGTTTGGCACCGGCCAGGCGCGCGGTGGTCAGGCCGAACAGGCGGTAGAACTCGCCCTCGCTGGGCAGCAGGCCGCCGGCCATTCGCTCACGCTGCAGGCGCAGCATGATCACCACGTCGACATCCTTGAGGCCTTCGGCGAGGTCCGTGTACACCTTCACGCCGTACTGCTCGATGCCGATCGGGATCAGCGTCTTCGGGCCGATCACGCGGATGTCCGGGCAGCCCAGCGCCTTGAGCGCGAGCATGTCGGAGCGGGCCACGCGCGAGTGCAGGATATCGCCGACGATGGCCACCGACAGGTTCTCGAAGCTGCCCTTGTGCCGACGGATGGTCAGCATGTCGAGCATGCCCTGGGTCGGGTGGGCGTGGCGGCCGTCACCGCCGTTGATCACCGCCACGTCCGGGCACACGTGCTCGGCGATGAAATGGGCGGCGCCGGAGTCGGAGTGGCGCACGACGAACATGTCGGCGGCCATGGCCTCCAGGTTGCGCAGGGTGTCGAACAGGGTCTCGCCCTTGCTGGTCGAGGAGGTCGACACGTTCAGGCTGATCACGTCGGCCGACAGGCGCTGGGCGGCCAGCTCGAAGGTGGTGCGGGTACGGGTGGAGTTCTCGAAGAACACGTTGCACACGGTCTTGCCGCGCAGCAGCGGGACTTTCTTCACGGCCCGGGCGCCGACTTCGAGGAACGAGTCGGCGGTGTCGAGGATCTCGGTCAGCAGTTCGCGGGGCAAACCGTCGAGCGAGAGGAAGTGGCGCAGCTGGCCCTGATCATTGAGCTGCAGCGGGCGCTTGGCGTCGAATGGCGTCATCGCGGGGGACTCTTAAAGGGCGGATGCGGGAGCGAGGTCCTGGCGCTCGAGGGCGAGCGGCGTGGGTCCGGTCAATTTTACCCGTTCATGGGCGGCCAGGGACAGGGTGGCGCCAAGCACATTCGGGCGGATCGGCAGTTCGCCGGCATCCAGGTCGAGCAGGCAAACCAGCGTCACGCTGGCCGGGCGGCCGTAGTCGAACAGCTCGTTGAGCGCGGCGCGGATGGTACGCCCGCTCATCAGCACGTCGTCCACCAGCACCAGGTGCTGGCCTTCGATCTCGAAGGGCAGTTCCGAGGGGCGAACCTGCGGGTGCAGGCCGTTCTGGCTGAAATCGTCACGGTAGAAGGAGACGTCCAGGGTACCCAGCGGGCTCTGGTCGCCGAGCTCGGCCTGCAGGGCCTGGGCCACCCACACACCGCCGGTGCGGATGCCGATGAAGCGTGGCTCGGCGATCGTGCGGCGGGCCAGGTGGGCGCGAAGGTCGATGGCCATCTGCCGGATCAGGTCGGCGGGATTGGGTAGGCTCATTGCGTGCTCCTCGGAAGGCGGGCGCCGGCAAGCCGCCGGCGGCAAAGCGGATTTAAGTGTTGGCCTCCAGCCAGCCTTGCAGCAGCAGGGCCGCGGCGATGGCGTCGACCGGATTGTCGCGGTAGCTGCCATGACGGCCGCCACGGGCCATCTGCTCGCCCTTGGCTTCGAAGGTGGTGAGCCGTTCGTCGTGGGTGTGTACCGGCAGGTTGTAGCGGCCGTGCAGGCGACGGGCGAATTTTTCGGCGCGTTCGCTCATCTCGCTGGGCGTGCCGTCCATGTTCAGTGGCAGGCCGACGACGATGGCGTCGGGTTTCCATTCCTTGATCAGCTTCTCGACCTGGTTCCAGTCCGGCACGCCGTTCTGCGCCTTGAGCGTGCACAGTTCTCGGGCCTGGCCGGTGATCACCTGGCCGACGGCCACGCCGATCTGCCGGGTGCCGTAGTCGAAGCCAAGCAGCAAGCGCAGTTCGGCCATCAGGCGTGGCCCGCCTGGCTGGTCAGCAGGCTGAGGTTGATCCCCAGGCTGGCGGCGGCGGCGCCCAGGCGCATGTCGCTGGCCATGCCGAAGATGATCTCGGGGTCGAAGGGGCAGTTGAGCCAGGCGTTGTCGGCAAGCTCGGCCTCCAGCTGGCCGGCTTCCCAGCCCGCGTAGCCCAGGGTGATCAGGCTCTTGCGCGGACCGTCGCCGGCGGCGATGGCGAACAGCACGTCCTGGGAGGTGGACAGCGACAGGCCCTCCAGCTCGACCGTGGCCTGGTAGCTGCGGTCGTTGCTGTGGAGCACGAAGCCGCGGTCGGTCTGCACCGGGCCGCCCTGGTAGATCGGGATGTGCAGGGTGCTGGCGGGCGGCTCATCGTCCGGGCGCAACTGCTCGAGGATGTCGGCCAGGTTCAGCTCCTGCGGGCGGTTGACCACCAGGCCCATGGCGCCGTGGGCATTGTGCTCGACGATGTAGGTGAGGGTCTGGGCAAAGTTCGGATCGGCCATGTGCGGCATGGCGATCAGGAACTGGTGCTTGAGGTAGCTGGGGGCGAGGGTCTTCATGTCCGCTAGTGTGGCGCCAGGTGGCGAGGCTGACAAGCCGGCTCCTCCACCGATCGTGCAGAACTCAAGCCATGCGCTGTCCCTGTGGGAGCTGGCTTGCCAGCGATGGGCCGCAACGCGGCCCCGATCAGTTGCTCGACAGCCGGTCACCCCGGGCAAAGCGCCAGGTACGGATGATCTCCAGGCGGTCGAACTCCGCCAGGTCCCCGGTGAATGGCGCGAAGGGCGCCGCCAGGCGCACGATGCGCTGGGCAGCCTGGTCCAGCACGGGCTGGCCGGAGGACTCCAGCACCAGCACCTCGTACAGCGAACCGTCGCGGTTGATCGACACCATCATCCGCAGGCTGCCGTACATCTGCTGGCGCCGGGCTTCTTCGGGGTAGTTGAGGTTGCCGATGCGCTCGACCTTCTTGCGCCACTCTTCCTTGTACCAGGCACCCTTGTCGCGCAGGGTCGAGGCGGCATTCAGGCGGTGGATGCGCGGGCGTTTGGCGTAAAGCTGCTGTTCCTGGGACAGTTCGGCCTCGAGGCTGGCGATCTGGCTGGACAGCTGCGAACTGTCGAAGTCCGGTACCTTGGCCTCGGGCTTAGGTTGCGGCTTGCTCTCCTTGGGCCTGGGCTCGGCTTTCTGCGGCTTCGGTGCCTGGGTGGCGACCACGGACTTCGCCGGTGCCGGGGGCGTTTGCGGTTTCGCCGCCGGGGGGGGGGTGATCTTGTTGATCTTGCTGTCCTGGAACGGTGCGACCTCGGTGGTCTTGGGCACCGCTTTCTTGTCCAGCGTACCGCTACCCTGCTGGTTGTCCTGGGCTTGGAAATCGGCCTTCTCGGGCGCTTTCTCGCTCTTGAAGGTGGCCAGGGTGATATCCATGGCGTGTCGGATTTCGGCCGGTTTGACCACGGTGAAACCCACGCCCAGGATCAGCGCCAGGTGCACCAGGGCGGCCAGGAACAGGGTGAAACCGAGCCGGTCCACCGGGCGGACGCGCGGTGGCAGCAGGTCGGGTGGGATGTCGGCGGGGAGCGTCATCGGGTATCCAGCAACCGCTAGGCTCTGTACCAAAAGCCTTGATACTTGTTCATGCTGCGTTGAAAACAGCCTCGGAATGCTCATGTACTCCAGTACACTCCGCTTCCTCGGCTGTTTTCGCCTTGCCTGACCTGCGTCTCAAGACTTTTCGTACAGAGCCTAGGCGGGGCAGCAGCTCAGTCGAAAAGGACCGGCATCATACCCCACTGCGCGGTGTTGCCACCTGTCTTCGGTCAGCGCGCCTGAAGCTTGCGATCAATGGCGTCCATCAATTGCCCGCAGATATTGGTGTTGAAGGCGGCGTCGATCTCGCGGATGCAGGTCGGGCTGGTGACGTTGATTTCGGTGAGGTAGTCGCCGATCACGTCCAGGCCGACGAACAGCAGGCCCTTTTCACGCAAGGTCGGGCCGACCTGGGCGGCGATCCAGCGATCGCGCTCGCTCAACGGGCGGGCTTCGCCGCGACCACCGGCGGCCAGGTTGCCGCGGGTCTCGCCGCTGGCCGGGATGCGCGCCAGGCAGTAGTCCACCGGCTCGCCGTCGATCATCAGGATGCGCTTGTCGCCGTCCTTGATCGCCGGCAGGTAGGCCTGCGCCATGATCTGCTGGGCGCCGAGCGCGGTCAGGGTCTCGAGGATCACCGACAGGTTGGGGTCGCCGACCCGGTGACGGAAGATCGAAGTGCCACCCATGCCATCCAGCGGTTTGAGAATCACATCACCATGCTCGGCGGCGAACTCGCGGATGATGTCGGGGCGGCGGCTGACCAGCGTGGGGGGCGTGCACTGCGGGAACAGCGTGGCGAACAGCTTCTCGTTGCAGTCGCGCAGGCTCTGCGGGCGGTTGACCACCAGCACGCCTTCGGCCTCGGCCTGTTCCAGCAGGTAGGTGCTGTAGACGAACTCCATGTCGAAGGGCGGGTCCTTGCGCATCAGGATCACGTCCAGCTCGGCCAGGGTGCTGTCCTGCTCCTCGCCCAGTTCGAACCAGCGGGCCGGGTCGGCGAACACCTTGAGCGGGCGCATGCGTGCGCGGGCCTTGCCCTGGCCCTGGTACAGATCGCGCTGCTCCATGTAGAACAGGCTCCAGCCGCGGGCCTGGGCGGCCAGCAGCATGGCCAGCGAGCTGTCCTTTTTGTAGGAGATGGACGCGATGGGGTCCATGACAATCCCGAGGCGAACGCTCATGGGTAGTTCCTCTTGGCGGCCCTAGGCCGCGATGGCACGAAAGAAAAGTGGCTCAGGGTGGCGCCGGGCGCGCCCACGGTCAAGGGGCGGGCGGATGGAATGGCCTTCGGGAGTGTGCTAAAAAGGCTCGATCAAGCTTCAAGCTCCAAGCCACAAGCTGCAAGAGAGCCGGGCTGCACACCCATTTGCTTTTACTTGACGCTTGTAACTTGCAGCTTGCCGCTCAGACCAGAGCAGCAAATGATGGCGAACTATATGGAACAACCCCTGAAGGTGATGGTGATCGACGATTCCCGCACGATCCGCCGCACCGCGCAGATGTTGCTCGGCGAGGCAGGCTGCGAGGTGATCACCGCCAGTGACGGCTTCGACGCCCTGGCCAAGATCGTCGACCACAAACCGCGGGTCATCTTCGTCGACGTGCTGATGCCGCGCCTCGATGGCTACCAGACCTGCGCCATCATCAAGCACAACAGCGCGTTCAAGGACACCCCGGTGATCCTGCTCTCTTCCCGCGACGGCCTGTTCGACAAGGCCCGCGGCCGGGTGGTCGGCTCCGACCAGTTCCTGACCAAACCGTTCAGCAAGGAAGAACTGCTCGACGCGATCCGTGCCTGCGTGCCCGGTTTCGCCGCGCAGGATCCACACGCACCCTGACGCGCCCACGCAAGGCGGCGTCTCTATTTCCTGATGGGGAAACAGCATGGCCCGAGTTCTGATTGTCGACGACTCGCCGACAGAGATGTACAGATTGACCGAATGGCTGGAGAAGCACGGCTATGGGGTGCTCAAGGCCGACAACGGTGCCGACGGCGTGGCCCTGGCCCGCCAGGAAAAACCCGACGCGGTGCTGATGGACATTGTCATGCCCGGCATGAACGGATTCCAGGCCACCCGCCAGTTGAGCAAGGACCCGGAAACCAGCGCCATCCCGGTGATCGTGGTCACCACCAAGGACCAGGAAACCGATCGGATCTGGGCCCAGCGCCAGGGCGCCCGCGACTTCCTGACCAAACCTGTGGAAGAAGACGCGCTGATCGCCAAGCTCAAAGAAGTGCTGCAGGCTTGACCACCCGGCCCCAGGGCGCATCGCTGACCGCCTTCGAGCTGCTGCTGGACATCGACCGGCGCTGCCGCCTGCTGGTGGCCGACCAGCCACCGCAGGACATCCGCCTGCAACAATGGAGCGGCATCGGCTTTCGTGTCGCCGGGCAGTGGTTCGTCGCGCCCATGGGTGAAGTCGCCGAAGTGTTGCGCGAACCCCGCGGTAGCCGGGTGCCTGGTGTGCAGCCCTGGGTGCGCGGAGTGGCCAACCTGCGTGGGCGGCTGCTGCCGGTGATGGACCTGTGTGCATTCTTCGGCCTGGGGCCGGCGGCGGCGGGCAAGCAACGGCGGGTGCTGGTGCTGGATCACGAAGAGCTGTTCGCCGGGCTGCTGGTGGACGAAGTGGTCGGCCTGCAGCACTTCGCCCTGAGCAGCCTCGAGCTGTCGCCGCCGCAACCGTTGATCCGCGCGGCCGCGCCCTTCGTGCAGGGCCATTTTCCCCGTGAGCGCAATTGGGCGATCTTCAGCCCGTTCGCCCTGGCCCAGGCGCCGGGCTTTCTCGATGTGGCGTTGTAGAGGACTTTCGACGTGAACAAGCCAGGACCCACCGTTGCCGCAGCCGGCGTCTCGCCCGCCGCCGTGGCCCAACGCCCGCGCAGCACCGCGCAGATCACCGTGCTGTTCGTGGTGCTGATCCTGTCGATCGTCCTGTTGTTCGCCAACTTCGCCTACCTCAACACCCAGGCCAACCACGACAAGCAGTACATCGGCCATGCCGGCGAGCTGCGCGTGCTGTCCCAGCGCATTGCCAAGAACGCCACCGAGGCGGCGGCGGGCAAGGCGCTGGCGTTCAGGCTGCTCAGCGACGCGCGCAACGACTTCGAGCGGCGCTGGAGCTACCTGCGCGAGGGGGACGAGACCACCGGCCTGCCCGCCGCGCCCGCCACGGTACGCGACGAAATGGACGCGGTGCGCCAGGACTGGGAGAACCTGCGCAAGAACACCGACACCATCCTGGCCAGCGAACAGACCGTGCTGTCGTTGCACCAGGTCGCGGCCACCCTGGCCGAGACCGTTCCGCAGTTGCAGGTCGAATACGAGAAAGTGGTGGAAATCCTGCTGCAGAGCGGTGCGCCGGCCAACCAGGTGGCCGTGGCCCAGCGCCAGTTGCTGTTGGCCGAGCGCATTCTCGGCTCGGTCAACACCGTGCTCGCCGGTGACGAGACTTCGGTGCAGGCCGCCGATGCCTTCGGCCGCGACGCCAGCCGCTTCGGCCAGGTGCTCGAGGGCATGCTCGCCGGCAACCCGGCGATCCAGGTCACCCGCGTCGAGGACGCCGATGCCCGGGCGCGGCTGGCCGAGATCGCCGAACTGTTCCAGTTCGTCTCGGGCTCGGTGGACGAAATCCTCGAGACTTCGCCCGAACTGTTCCGCGTGCGCGAGGCTGCCGGTAACATCTTCAGCCTGTCGCAGACCCTGCTCGACGAGGCCTCGCACCTGGCCAACGGCTTCGAAAACCTGGCCGGCGGGCGTACCCTCGATACTGTCGGCGGCTACGTACTCGGCCTGCTGGCACTGGCCTCGATCATCCTCATCGGCCTGGTGATGGTGCGCGCCACCCACCGCCAGCTCCGCGAGACCGCGGAAAAGAACGAGCGCAACCAGCAGGCGATCATGCGCCTGCTCGACGAGATCGAGGAACTGGCCGACGGCGACCTGACCGTGACCGTTTCGGTGACAGAGGACTTCACCGGAGCCATCGCCGACTCGATCAACTTCTCGGTCGACCAGCTGCGCGACCTGGTAGCCACCATCAACCACAGTGCCGAGCAGGTCGCCGCTGCGGTGCAGGACACCCAGAACACCGCCCGCCAACTGGCCAAGGCCTCCGAGCACCAGGCCGAGCAGATCAGCGAGGCGTCCGAGGCGGTGGGCGACATGGTCGAGTCGATCGACCGGGTCTCCGCGCATGCCTATGAATCGGCCAAGGTGGCCGAGCGTTCGGTGGCCATCGCCAACAAGGGCAACGAAGTGGTGCACAACACCATCCACGGCATGGACAACATCCGCGAGCAGATCCAGGACACCGCCAAGCGGATCAAGCGCCTGGGTGAGTCCTCCCAGGAGATCGGCGATATCGTCAGCCTGATCGACGACATTGCCGAGCAGACCAACATCCTCGCCCTCAACGCGGCCATCCAGGCATCGCTCGCCGGCGAGGCCGGCCGCGGCTTTGCCGTGGTCGCCGACGAGGTGCAGCGCCTGGCCGAGCGCTCGTCCTCGGCAACCCGGCAGATCGAGGCGTTGGTACGCACCATCCAGGCCGATACCAACGAGGCGGTGATCTCCATGGAGCAGACCACCGCCGAAGTGGTGCGCGGCGCGCGCCTGGCCCAGGACGCCGGCGTGGCCCTGGCAGAGATCGAAGGCGTGTCGCAGACGATGGCCGACCTTATTCACAGCATCTCCGATGCCGCTCAGTTGCAGACGTCGTCTGCCGGGCAGATTTCCCACACCATGGCGGTGATCCAGCAGATCACCGCGCAGACCTCCGCCGGTTCCGGCGCCACGGCCGACAGCATCCGCCACCTGGCACGCATGGCCAGCGAGATGCGCCGCTCGGTATCCGGTTTCACCCTGCCCAAGCCGGTGGAGCGGTCGTGAGCGGGGCGAGCATGGCCGGCCCGGGCAATACGGCCGGCGAGCGCCACGACACGGTGTCCCTGGCCTGGATCAAGGCCCCCATCCTCGATTGCCTGGCGCAGGCGCGCCAGGCCCTGGAGCGTTTCTCGGCGGAGCCAGGCGACCTGTCGATGCTGGCGTTCTTCGTCGACAACCTGCACCAGGTGCACGGTTGCCTGCACCTGCTCGAATTGCCGGGCGCGACGCGTCTGGCCGAGGAACTGGAGTTGCTGGGACGGGCCATGGCCGAGGGCCAGGTGAGCCCTCGCGGCGACTGCCTGGGCGCGCTGTTCCGGGGGCTTGAGCAATTGCCGCCTTACCTGGATCGTCTGCGGGGAGCGCGTCACGACTTGCCGCTGGTGGTCATGCCGTTGCTCAACCAGCTGCGGGTCTGCCGGGGTGCCGAGCCCCTGGCCCAGGGCAGCCTGCTGGGCGAACTCGGGCAGCGCCTGGCGGGCGCCGCGGACCTCGCCAACCTCGACCTTTCCCTGGGGAGCTGGCGTGAGCACATGCAGGCCGGCCCTGGGCGGGACGCGCTGCGTTCGGTGGTGATGGCCCTGTGCGATGACCTGATGCGCATCAAGGACCGTCTCGACCCCTTTGTCAGTGGCGAGCATCCGCCCCGCGAGTCGTTGGAAACCTTGCTGCCACCCTTGCGCCATGTCGCAGATACCCTGGCAGTGCTGGGTTTCCAGCAGCCACGACGAGTAATCATCGACCAGGTGCTGGCGCTGCAGGCGCAGGTCGAGAAGGACGGCGCGGTGGACGAGGCGCTGTTGATGGATGTCGCCGGGGCGCTGTTGTACGTCGAGGCGACCCTCAACGGCATGGTCGGCCCGTTGGAGGAGACCTCGCCAGGCAACCTGCCTGGTTCTGACCTTGCCGAGATTCGCCAACTGGTACTCAACGAGTCGCTCAATGTGCTGCAGCAGGCCAAGGACCTGATCGGCGACTGCCTGGAGTCGGACTGGTCGCGTCAGCGCCTGCAGGCCTTGCCCGGTTTGCTGCAGCAGGTGCGCGGGGCGTTGGCGATGCTGATGCTGCCGGCCGCCGCCGAGGTGTTCGGTGGGTGCGCGGGGTATGTGCAGGGCTGGTTGGTCCATGTGGAGGACGAGCCGCTGCCCGATGAGCTGGCCCACCTGGCCGATGCCCTGTGCGCCGGGGAGGCCTGGTTGCAGTGGCGGGTGGCCGATCCGCTGGCCGATGCCCAGCGTTTCATCGACATGGCCCACGCGAGCCTGACCGCCCTGGGCGTGCAATGCCCGCGTCTCGAGCGGCCCTTGGCTGGCTCTGGCATGGCGGACGGTGTCGATGACGAGTTGCGCGAGGTTTTTCTCGAAGAGGCCGGCGAACTGTTGCCTGAACTCGAGCGCCAGTGGCTGCGTTGGCGTGCCGACAACGGCCTGCGCGAGGCACTGATCGAGGTACGCCGCGCGCTGCATACGCTCAAGGGCAGCGGGCGGATGGTTCATGCAGAGGCCGTGGCAGAACTCGCCTGGGGCGCCGAGCACCTGCTCAACCGGGTGCTGGAGGGGCGCATCACACTGAGCGCCGAAGGCCTGGTGGCCTTGCAGCAAGTGTTCGTGCGCCTGCCCGACCTGCTCGCCGACTTCGCCGCCAGCCAATTGCCGCCCACTGCGGAGATAGAGCAACTGGCCGGGCATCTGCACGCACTGGCGCTCAATGACACGCCGGCCAGCGCCAGCATCGACGGGCTCGATCCGCAGCTGCTGGAGATTTTCCGTAACGAGGCTCAGGGGCACCTGGCCGGGCTCGATGTTTTCCTGCAGGTGGCTGGTGCCCAAGGCACAGTGGTCAGCGACAGCCTGCAACGCGCCTTGCACACCCTCAAGGGCAGCGCCGCCATGGCCGGCGTGATGCCGGTGGCGGAACTGGCCACCGCGCTCGACCGCCTGGTGCGCGAGTACAAAGGTCACCACCTGCCTTTACAGCAGGCCGAGATCGAGCTGCTGGAGGCTGCGCGTGCGCTGTTCCACCTGGGGCTGGCCCAGTTGGATAGCTCACCATTGGCTGCCATCCCGGGGGCTGCGGCGTTGATCGAGCAGGTCGGGCAAACGGTCGATGCCAGGCTCGCCCGGCACCAGGCCGAGCCGCACCCGTCGCGCCGGGCCAGACGTGACCCGCAACTGACGGCCACCTTCCTGACCCTGGGCATGGATATCCTGCTTGACGCCGAGGCGCGGCTGGCCAACTGGCAGGCCGACCCCACGCAGCATCATGAGCTGCACCTGCTGCTCGAGGAAATGACCACCCTCAGCCATGGTGCGCACCAGGCTGAGCTGTGGCAGGTGGATGAAGTCTGCGAAGGGCTGCTCGACCTCTATGGCGCGGTCGAAGAGGGCAGCCTTGCGGTGACACCGCGTTTCTTTGCCATCGCCCGTCAGGCCCACGAAGCGCTGCTCGACCTGTTCGACGAAATAGCCGCCGGGCAGGATCCGACCGCCCGCCCCGATTGCCTGGCCGCCTTGCATGGCTTGCTTGACGATGCCCTCGACCCGGCGGCCCTGGGGTTGGTCGGCGCAGCTGGCGCGACAGTGCTGCCCCAACCTGGCCAGCTGCCGGACCCCGCTGTCGTCGAGCTGTTTCTCGAGGAGGCCGCGGATATTCTCGAGGGCGCCGACCAGGCACTGCGGCAATGGAAGGACGATCCCGAAAGCCTGTCACCGCTGTCTGCGTTGCAACATGATGTTCTGACCCTCAAGGGCGGTGCGCAGATGGCCGCGATTGGTGCCATCGAAGTGCTTGCCCAGGAGCTCGCGCTGCTCTACGAAGGGCTGGTGGACCGGCGGATCGGGGCAAGCCCAGGGCTGTTCGAGCTGCTCGCACGCAGCCATGACGCCCTGGCCGAGATGCTGCGCAGCTTGCGCGAGGGCCGGTCACCGCTGTCGGCGGTGGCGTTGCTGGGCGAGCTGCGCGATTTCCGCCATAACGCTCCGCCACCTGGCCCGACCGAGGCGCAGGACGACACGCAGGAAAGCGAAGGCGACAAGGAACTACTGGAGGTTTTCCTCGAAGAGAGCTCCGATATCCTCGAAAGCGCGGCCCAGTCCCTGGCGCGTTGGCAGGCCGACCCGCGCAACACGGTCGAGGTGGAGAACCTGTTGCGCGACCTGCACACCCTAAAGGGTGGGGCGCGCATGGTCGAGATCGCCGCCATCGGCGATCTGGCCCATGAGCTGGAATTCCTGTACGAGCTGCTGGCGGCCGCGCGGCTGCCGTCGACGCCGGCCTTGTTCAGCTTGCTGCAGAACTGCCATGACCGCCTGGCGCACATGCTCGACGCGGCGCGCCTGGGCGAGCCGCTGCACGCGGCGACGGCGCTGATCGACTATATCCGCAACTTCTCCAGCGCCGCGCTGACCGACAGCGCCGCCGGGCAGCCCCAGGCCGAGCCCGCCCCGGCCGAAGCCCCGGCTGTCGCGCCCGAGCGGGCCGGGGACATGGTCAAGGTCGATGCCGAACTGCTTGACGACCTGGGCAACCTGGCCGGCGAGCATTCGGTGATCCGTGGGCGCATCGAGCAGCAGGTCAACGATGCGCAGTTCGCTCTCAACGAGATGGAGACCACGCTGGAGCGCATGCGCGACCAGCTGCTGCGCCTGGATATCGAGACCCAGGGGCGGATCTCGAGCCGGCACCAGTTCGAGGGTGACGCCTATGACGACTTCGACCCCCTGGAGATGGACCGTCATTCGCAGTTGCAGCAATTGTCGCGGGCGCTGTTCGAGTCCACCTCGGACCTGCTCGACCTCAAGGAGACCCTGCTGCAGCGGGCCCAGGAAGCGCACAGCCTGTTGCAGCAGCAGGCGCGGGTCAACAGCCAGTTGCAAGAGGGGCTGACCGCCACCTTGATGGTACCGTTCGAGCGCCTGGTGCCGCGTTTGCAACGGGTGGTGCGGCAGGTGGCGAGCGAACTGGGCAAACAGGTCGAACTGGTGGTCGGCAATGCCGAGGGCGAGCTGGACCGCAGTGTGCTCGAGCGCATGGTCGCGCCGCTGGAACACATGCTGCGCAATGCCGTCGACCATGGCCTGGAAGCCCGCGAGGCGCGCCTGGCGGCCGATAAGCCGGAGCAGGGCACCATCCACCTGAACCTGCTGCACGAAGGCGCCGACATCGTCATCGAGATGAGCGACGACGGTGCCGGGGTGCCGCTGGAGGCGGTGCGCAACAAGGCGATCAAACGCGGCCTGCTCGATCCGCAGGCACGCTTGAGCGACCACGAGATCCTGCAGTTCATCCTGCGCCCGGGGTTTTCCACTGCCGAGAAGATCACCCAGATCTCCGGGCGCGGCCTGGGCATGGACGTGGTCCATGAAGAGGTCAAGCAGCTGGGCGGTTCGATGAGCATCGAGTCCAGCCCCGGCAAGGGCGCGCGCTTCCTGATCCGCTTGCCGTTCACCGTGTCGGTGAACCGGGCGCTGATGGTGCACGTGGAGGATGAGCAGTACGCTATTGGGCTGAACACCATCGAGGGCATCGTGCGCGTGCCGCCATCGGAGCTCGAGGCCTGCTACAGACTCGACCCGCCACGCTACAGCTATGCCGGCCATGACTACGCGCTGCGTTACCTCGGCGAGCTGCTGCAGGAGGGTACGCAACCCAACCTGCTGGGCCAGAGCGTGCCGCTGCCGGTGCTGCTCACCCATTCCCACGAGCAATCGTTCGCGATCCAGGTCGACAGCCTGTCGCCCAGCCGCGAGATCGTGGTCAAGAGCCTGGGCCCGCAGTTCGCGGCGGTGCCGGGGCTGTCCGGTGCCACCCTGCTTGGCGACGGGCGGGTGGTGCTGATTCTCGACCTGCTCGGCCAGTTGCGCGGCCAGCAGCGACGCCTGGCGCGCCTGCCGGGCGCGGCGCAGGGGCAGCATCTGCTGACCGGCCCGGTGCCCAGGCGGCCATTGCTGGTGATGGTGGTGGACGACTCGGTGACCGTGCGCAAGGTCACCAGCCGCCTGCTCGAACGCCACGGCATGAGCGTGCTGACCGCCAAGGACGGGGTGGATGCCATGGCGCTGCTCGAGGAGCACCGCCCGGACGTGTTGCTGCTGGACATCGAGATGCCGCGCATGGACGGCTTCGAGGTGGCCACGCGCATCCGCCGCGACGAACGCCTGGCACAGTTGCCGATCATCATGATCACCTCGCGTACCGGGCAGAAGCACCGCGACCGGGCCATGGCCATCGGCGTCAACGATTACCTCGGCAAGCCCTACCAGGAGTCGGTCCTGTTGCAGAGCATCGCCCACTGGAGCCAGCCCCATGCTTGAACATATCGCCGGCCAGCGCAGCAGCCTCACCGGCTTGCTGTTGCCCCTGGGCGACCGCACCCTGGTACTGCCCAACGTGGCGGTGGCCGAATTGATTGGTCATCGTGCCATCGCCTGCGAGCCAGGAGAGCCGGCCTGGCACCTGGGCTGGGTGGACTGGCGCCAGCAGCGCTTGCCGTTGATCGGTTTCGAGGCGGCCTGTGGCGGGCAGACCACTTGCGGCGAGCGGGCACGGGTTGTGGTGCTCAACGCATTGGGAGATACCGGCCTGCGCTTCCTGGCGTTGCTGCTGCAGGGTATTCCGCGCTCGTGCAAGCTCGACAGCCAGTTGAACTATGTTGACGTGCCGCTGGCCGCGCTGGAGCTGGCGGCAGTGCAGGTGGGCGAGCAGGTGGCGCGGGTGCCGGACCTGGCCGGGCTGGAAAGATTGGTACGTGACGCTGATCTGCAATCTGCAGCTGGCTAGGATGATGGTTGAGCGGGCCCTGTCGCGGGGCTCAGGAACCCTGACTGCTGCGGGAGGTCTGTGCTTGCATGTATTACGGTGAACGCTTCAACGCCTGGACCCACCTGGTCGGCGCGGTACTGGCCTGCATCGGCGCGAGCTGGCTGATCGTCGTGGCGGGCCTGCAGGGCGATCCCTGGAAGATCGTCAGTTTCTCCATCTACGGTTTCACCCTGCTGTTGCTCTACAGCATCTCCACCCTCTACCACAGCACCCGCGGGCGGGCGAAGCGGGTCATGCGCAAGCTCGACCACCTGTCGATCTACCTGTTGATTGCCGGCAGCTACACGCCGTTCTGCCTGGTCAGCCTGCGCGGCCCCTGGGGCTGGAGCCTGTTCGGGGTGGTCTGGGGGCTGGCGCTGGTCGGCATGTTGCAGGAGATCAAGCCGCGCTCCGAGGCACGGATCCTGTCGATCGTCATCTATGCGTTGATGGGCTGGATCGTGCTGGTGGCGGTGAAACCGCTGCTGCACAGCCTGGGTGCCGCGGGTTTCGCCTGGCTGGCGGCCGGCGGTGTGTTCTACACCGTCGGCATCATCTTCTTCGCTTTTGACAGCCGATTCCGCCACTGGCACGGCATCTGGCACCTGTTCGTGATTGCCGGCAGCCTGATGCACTTCGTCGCGGTGTTTTTCTACGTGCGTTAGAAATCGCCCCACAGTTGCTGTGCCACCGACAGGGCCACCACAGGCGCGGTTTCGGTGCGCAGCACGCGAGGGCCGAGGCGGGCGGCGTGGCAGCCGGCAGCCTTGGCCTGCTCGACTTCCGCTTCGCTCAGGCCGCCCTCGGGGCCGATCAGGAAGGCCAGCCTGGCCGGTTTGGCATGGCTGGTCAGTGGCTCGGCCACCGGGTGCAGCACCAGCTTGAGGTCGGCTTCGGTGCTTTTCAGCCACTCGGCCAGGGTCACGGGCGGGTGGATCACCGGCAAGGTCGAGCGCCCGCACTGCTCGCAGGCACTGACAGCCACCTGGCGCCAGTGGGCCAGGCGCTTGTCGGCGCGTTCGTCCTTCAGGCGTACTTCGCAGCGTTCGCTGACGATCGGGGTGATTTCGTTGGCCCCCAGCTCGGTGGCTTTCTGGATCGCCCAGTCCATGCGCTCGCCACGGGACAGGCCCTGGCCGAGGTGGATATGCAAAGGCGAATCGGCCTGGCCGGGAAGTGCCTGGTCGAGGCTGACGCGCACGGTTTTCTTGCCGACTTCGAGCAGTTGGCCGAGGTATTCCTGGCCGCTGCCGTCGAACAGTTGCACGGCGTCGCCAGGGGCCATGCGCAGCACGCGGCCAATGTAGTGGGCCTGGGCTTCGGGGAGCTCGTGCTCGCCAAGGCCCAGTGGGGCGTCGATGAAGAAGCGGGAGAGTCTCATGGGCTTGCTCTGGAAAAAGGCTGACGCAGATCCTGTAGGAGCGGACGAGCCGGCTCCTACAGGTTTCGGGTTGGTCTGGGGCTAGCCCGGATCGCGGAAATCCGGATGGAAGTCGGCCGGCACGGCAACGCTCACCTTGTCGCGGGTGGCGATATCGATCCCTTCGCTGGCCACCTCGGCCAGGAAGTCGATCTGTTCGGGTGTAATCACGTAAGGCGGCAGGAAATACACCACGCTGCCCAGCGGGCGCAACAGTGCGCCACGGCTCAGGGCGTGCTCGAAGACTTTCAGGCCGCGGCGCTCCTGCCAGGGGTAGGCAGCCTTGGTGGCCTTGTCCTGGACCATCTCGATGGCCAGGACCATGCCGGTCTGGCGGATCTCGGCGACGTGAGCATGGTCGGCCAGGTGCGCGGTGGCGCTGGCCATGCGCGCCGACAAGGCCTTGTTGGCCTCGATCACGTTGTCCTGCTCGAAGATGTCCAAAGTGGCCAGGGCCGCGGCGCAGGCCAGCGGATTGCCGGTGTAGCTGTGCGAGTGCAGGAAGGCGCGCAGGGTCGGGTAGTCGTCGTAGAACGCCTGGTAGACCTTGTCGGTGGTCAGGCAGGCGGCCAGCGGCAGGTAGCCGCCGGTCAGGGCCTTGGACAGGCACAGGAAGTCCGGGGTGATGCCGGCCTGCTCGCAGGCGAACATCGTGCCGGTGCGGCCGAAGCCGACGGCGATCTCATCGTGGATCAGGTGCACGTCGTAACGGTCGCAGGCCTCGCGCAGCAGCTTGAGGTACACCGGGTGATACATGCGCATGCCGCCGGCGCCCTGGATCAGCGGTTCGACGATCACCGCAGCGATGCTGGCGTGGTGTTCGGCCAGGGTCTGCTCCATGGCCGCGAACATGTTCCGCGAGTGCTCTTCCCAGCCCATGCCTTCCGGACGCAGGTAGCAGTCCGGGCTCGGCACCTTGATGGTGTCCAGCAGCAGCGCCTTGTAGGTTTCGGTGAACAGCGGCACGTCGCCCACCGACATCGCGGCGATGGTCTCGCCATGATAGCTGTTGGTCAGGGTGACGAAGCGCTTCTTCTGCGCTTTGCCGGTGTTCTGCCAGTAGTGGAAGCTCATCTTCAGCGCCACTTCGATGCACGATGAGCCATTGTCGCCATAGAACACCCGGTCCAGGCCGGCGGGGGTGATCGCTACCAGGCGTTCGGACAGCTCGATCACCGGCTGGTGGCTGAAACCGGCGAGGATCACATGTTCGAGCTGGTCGACCTGGTCCTTGATGCGCTGGTTGATGCGCGGGTTGGCATGGCCAAAAGCGTTGACCCACCATGAGCTGACGGCGTCCAGGTAGCGTTTGCCCTCGAAGTCCTCCAGCCACACGCCCTCGCCGCGCTTGATCGGGATCAGCGGCAGCTGTTCGTGGTCTTTCATCTGGGTGCAGGGGTGCCAAAGGACCTTCAGGTCGCGCTGCATCCACTGATCGTTGAGGCCCATGGGCACTTCTCCTGGCGTTACGGCTCGGTTTGACCGCGTAAGCCTAAGCAATGCCGGGGGGCAGGACAACCGCTCAATGTCGCCAGGCCGGCCGCCATTCCAGCTGGCGGATATGCACGGTGCACTGCGGCAGGGTGGACAGGGTCAGGCGGTCGAGCGGGCCGGGCACGTCGTGCCAGGAGGTGCCGTGGGTGCCGGGCCCGGGCGTGAACTCGGTGTAGTCCAGGTCGCGCAGGGTCAACCAGTAGGCGGTCGAGACGGCCGTGCCGAGCGTGGTGACATCCACTTCAAGCAGCAGGCAATCGACCGTCTGGCCGAAGATGAACTCGATATCGCACTGGCCATGGATGATCAATTCCGTGCCGATCCGCCCCTCGTCGGTCTGGTAGCGCGCGCTGTAGACAATGCCATTGGACACGATGTTCAGGCCGGTGGGTGTGCGCCAGGAGCACTCGGGTAGGGGCGCCGAAGGCGTCCACCTGGCAAAATCTTCGGTGTAGATCACTGTTCTTCCCCGGCTCGATGCTTGAGTGCCAGCCAAGGCTGCACGCCCCGGCGACCCAACGCCACTGACAAAATTACCAGTTGCCAAAGGCACTTGATGTCACTGCGGTGGCAGGGTGGGCAGAGGTGACGTATTCTTAACGCATCTCTCCCGGGGCATTGCTCCCCGTCCCTTCTATCGCTTCTCTAACCGGAGTTCGCCATCATGGCTGCTGCTTGGGTGCGCCTGTGCGCGTTGGTATTGATCGGGGTGACCAGCGGCGTCGCGCTGGCCAAGGACAAGACGGCGATCGTCGTCGGTGGTGGCCTGGCGGGCCTGACCGCGGCCTACGAGCTGCAGAGCAAGGGCTGGCAGGTGACCCTGCTGGAAGCCAAGTCGGGCATGGGCGGGCGTTCGGGCCTGGCCACCAGCGAATGGGTCGGCAACAGCAAGACCCAGCCGGTGCTCAACCAGTATCTGGAGCAGTTCAAGGTCGCCACCCTGCCGGCCCCGGAGTTCGTGCGCAACCCCGGCTACCTGATCGACGGTGAATATTTCAGCGCCACCGATCTGGCGACCAAGCAGCCAGCCACTGCCGAGGCGCTCAAACGCTTCGAGAAAACCCTCGACGACCTGGCCCGTTCCATCGAAGACCCGCTCAATCCCGCGGCAAACAGCACCCTGTTCGCCCTCGACCAGATGAACGTGTCCACCTGGCTCGACAAGCTGCAGCTGCCAGCCACCGCCCGTCAGCTGGTCAACCAGCAGATCCGCACCCGCTATGATGAGCCGTCGCGCCTGTCGCTGCTTTACTTCGCCCAGCAAGGCCGGGTCTACCGCAATGTCAGCGACCGTGACCTGCGCGCCGCGCGCCTGCCCGGTGGCAGCCCGGTGTTGGCCCAGGCCTTCGTCAAGCAGCTGAAGACCATCAAGACCAGTTCGCCGGTTACCGCCATCGTTCAGGACAAAGACGGTGTGACCGTCAAGGTCGGCGGCGTCGGCTACCAGGCTGACTACCTGGTAATGGCCGTGCCGCTGCGTGCACTGGCCAAGATCCAGATGACCCCGGGCCTGGACGGGCAGCACCTGGCCGCCTTGAAGGGCACCAACTATGGCTGGCGCGACCAGCTGATGCTCAAGTTCAAGAACCCGGTGTGGGAAAGCCGTGCACGCATGTCCGGCGAGATCTTCAGCAACACTGGCCTGGGCATGCTGTGGATCGAGCCGGCGCTCAAGGGTGGCGCCAACGTGGTGATCAACCTGTCCGGGGATAACGCCCGCTTGCTCCAGGCTTTTGGTGACAAGCAGATGGTCGACCAGGTACTGATCCGCCTGCACGCCTTCTACCCGCAGGCACGCGGCGCCTTCACCGGTTATGAAATCCGCCGCTACAGCACCGACTCCGGCATGGGCGGTGCGTACCTGGCCTACGGCCCGGGGCAGATCAGCAAATACTGGCGCCTGTGGGAGCGCCCGGTACAACGGATCGCCTTTGCCGGCGAACACACCGATGCGCTTTACCCGGGTACCCTCGAAGGGGCCCTGCGTAGCGGCCAGCGTGCCGCGGGGCAGGTCCAGGACCTGGCGGCGGGCAAGTCCTTCGACCCGGCCAAGGCTGCGTCGGTAGCCGCCGCAGCGGCTACTGGAGCGGCCGGCGTCGCGGCCGCGAAGGACAAGGGCGGGTTCTTCTCCAACCTGTTCGGCGGCGCCTCCGACAAGGCTCCGGCCAAGGCGGAGCCCGTGAAGGCCGAGCAGGCCAAGCCGGGCTTCTTCTCGCGTCTGTTTGGCGGCTCTGACAAGCCAGAGGCCAAGGCCGCGCCGATCGCCAAGGCCGAGGAGGTTGCGCCTGCACCGGCAGCCGCGCCGGTTGCGCCGACACCCGTTGCTAAGGAAGAGCCAGTGAAGCCGGCGGCCACCAAGCAGGCCCCCGCCAAGCCTGCGGCCAAGCAGGCCCACAAGCCTGCAGCCAAACCGGCGCCGGTGAAGAAGGCCACCGCCAAGTCGGAACCGGCCAAGAAGCCGGTGGTCAACAGCCAGGCCAAGGCCGGCTGATCTCGGTATAGCCGCCATCGCGGAGCCCTGTGTAAGCGGGCTTGCCCCGCGATGGCGTCGGATCTTCCAAACGTCTATCGTTAATGTTTCCTTAATAGGAAGCTTTCAGAATTAATATCTGGTTTTTCGATAATCAGAAGCTGCTTTTTACGCTTTTATTCGATGCATTACGCGTTAGTCTTGTGCACAGCTTTCACGGGGAAATACGCCAACATGCAACTGCGCAATTCATCTTCTCGCTATGGCCTGGTCAGCATCGTCCTGCACTGGGGTGTGGCGCTGGCGGTCTTCGGGCTGTTTGGCCTGGGCTTGTGGATGGTCGGCCTTGATTACTATGACCCATGGCGCAAGTCCGGCCCGGACCTGCACAAGAGCATCGGCCTGGTGTTGCTGGCACTGATGCTGTTGCGGGTAGTCTGGCGTTTCGTCAGCCCGCCGCCACCGGCACCGGCCAACCATGGCAAGGTCACCCGGCTGGCCGCCAAGCTGGGCCATCTGGCGCTGTACCTGGGCCTGTTCGCAGTGATGATAGCGGGCTATCTGATTTCCACCGCCGACGGCGTGGGTATTCCGGTGTTCGGCTTGTTCGACGTTCCCGCGCTGGTCAGCGACCTGCCTGACCAGGCTGACCTGGCGGGGGTGATCCACCTCTGGCTGGCCTGGGGCCTGGTGATTTTTGCCGTACTGCACGCATTGGCGGCATTGAAACATCATTTCATCGACCGTGACGCGACCCTGACCCGCATGCTGGGCCGCAAAGCTTGACTCTCAACCTCAATTGCAAAGGAAGGAAGTAAGGATGTTGAAAAAGACTTTTGCCGCTCTGGCGCTCGGTACCGCCCTGATCTCCGCTGGCCAGGCCATGGCCGCCGAGTACAAGATCGACAAGGAAGGCCAGCACGCGTTCGTCGACTGGAAGATCAGCCACCTGGGCTACAGCTTCATCCACGGCACCTTCAAGGACTTCGACGGCAACTTCACCTGGGACAGTGCCAAGCCCGAGGCCAGCAAGATCAGCGTAGACCTGAAGACTGCCAGCCTGTGGTCGAACCACGCCGAGCGTGACAAGCACATCGCCAGCAAGGACTTCCTGGATGTCAAAAAATATCCGGAAGCCAAGTTCGTCTCCACCAGCGTCAAGTCGACCGGTGACAAGACTGCCGATGTGACCGGCGACCTGACCCTGCACGGCGTGACCAAGCCCGTCACCTTCAAGGCCGTGTTCAATGGCGAGGGCAAGGACCCGTGGGGCGGCGAGCGCGCTGGCTTCAACGCCACCACCACGCTGAACCTGAACGACTTCGGCATCAAGGGCCCAGGCCCGACTTCGCAGACCCTGGACCTGGATATCAGCGTCGAAGGCGTGAAGCAGAAGTAATTCGCTTCGCCAGCAACGAAAACGCCGCCCAATGGGCGGCGTTTTCGTTGGCTTTGCATGGCCTCATCGCGGGGCAGGCCCCGCGATTGCGGGCTCAGCCCTTGCGGGTCAGCAGCGCCGGGCGCTCACCGCGTGGGCGGCTCGGCAGGTCGTCCAGTTGCTCGGGCGTCGGGTAGCGGTCGAGTTTGGATTCCTTGCGGATGATCACTGGCGCGCTCTGCGACTCGCGCGGGTTGCGCACGGCCGGTTCCTGGCGGGACGAATCTTCACGGCGAGCACGGCCACCGTTGTTGTCGCGTCGGGCGCCACCATTGCTACCGCCGCCGTTGCGCGGGCGCTTTTCACCGGAGCCCTGGCCCTGGCGTTGCTGGCCATTGCCACGGCCCTGGCCTTGCCCCTGGCCGCCACCACTGCGCTGGCCTTGCCCTTGGGCTTGGCCCCCGTTGCCGCCCGGGCGACGATTGCGCCCCTGGTTCTTGGCGTTCTGGTAGGGGCTTACGTAGTCGGCGCGGTTGCCAAAGTTGTCGACGTCGTCGTCGAGAAACTCTTCAGGGTCGCGATTGGGGGCGGCGACAGGCGCGGCTTTCTGGCCGTTGTTCTGTTGCTGGCGTGGCTTCTGGTCGCGCGGCTTGCGCTGCTGGCCCTGCTGCTGTTTCTCGCCGGACTTGTCCTTTTCCGCGGACTTCTCGGACGAAGGCTTGTTGCGGCCTTTGTCCTTGCCTTTGTCCTTGCGCCCGCCACTGCCTTCCTTACCGCCTTCGCCGCGAGGTTGCTGGTTGCGGCCACCGCGGCCATTGTTCGGCTGGCGCTCGCGCACTTCCGGCTTCTCGGCCTCGACCTGCGATGCGTCAAAGCCCATCAGGTCGCCATCCGGGATTTTCTGGCGGGTGACGCGCTCGATGCTCTTGAGCAGCTTTTCTTCATCCGGCGCGACCATCGAAATGGCTTCACCGGAGCGACCGGCACGGCCCGTACGGCCGATGCGGTGAACGTAGTCTTCCTCGACATTGGGCAGCTCGAAGTTGACCACGTGGGGCAACTGGTCGATGTCCAGGCCGCGGGCGGCGATGTCGGTGGCGACCAGCACGCGCACGGTGTTGGCCTTGAAGTCGGCCAGCGCCTTGGTGCGGGCGTTCTGGCTCTTGTTGCCGTGGATCGCCGCGGCGGTCAGGCCGTGCTTCTCGAGGTACTCGGCCAGGCGGTTGGCGCCGTGCTTGGTACGGGTGAACACCAGCACCTGTTCCCAGGCGCCCAGGGTGATGAGGTGCGCCAGCAGGGCGCGCTTGTGGCTGGCCGGCAGGCGGTAGACCCGCTGCTCGATACGCTCGACGGTGGTGTTCGGCGGCGTGACCTCGATGCGCTCGGGGTTGTGCAGCAGCTTGTCGGCGAGGTCGGTGATGTCCTTGGAGAAGGTCGCCGAGAACAGCAGGTTCTGGCGCTTGGCCGGCAGGCGCGCCAGCACTTTCTTGACGTCGTGGATGAAGCCCATGTCGAGCATGCGGTCGGCTTCGTCCAGCACCAGGATCTCGACACGCGAGAGGTCGACGCTGCCTTGGCCGGCCAGGTCGAGCAGGCGGCCCGGGCAGGCGACCAGGACGTCAACGCCCTTGGCCATGGCCTGGACCTGTGGGTTCATGCCGACGCCACCGAAGATGCAGGCGCTGATGAAGTTGAGGTCGCGGGCGTAGACCTTGAAGCTGTCATGCACCTGCGCTGCCAGCTCGCGGGTGGGGGTCAGCACCAGCACGCGCGGTTGGCGCGGGCCATGGCGTTGCGATTTGTCGGGGTGGCCACCCGGGAACAGACGCTCAAGGATCGGGAGCGCGAAGCCGCCGGTTTTACCAGTACCTGTCTGGGCGGCGACCATCAGGTCGCGACCTTGCAACACGGCGGGAATGGCCCGCTGTTGCACCGGAGTGGGCTGGGTATAGCCCGCTGCCTCGATAGCGCGGACAAGAGCCTCGGAGAGACCGAGGGAAGCAAAGGACATGGGCAATCCTGTTCTCGTGGGGGCTAGGCCCGATGGGGTGTTCTGCCTGGCGCGACGGGCATCGGAGGGATGCGATCGCGTCCGGTCCAGCTGGGCGTTCACTGCGCATCCTGAATGCCGGCGGGCGGGCACCAAAGGTGCGCGGCTGCGGGTCGAGATGCCTGTTGCGAGGCCGAGCGTCCGGGCGTGAGCCGGGCGGGAAGGCCCGAGTATAACAGAGCAATCAGCGTGTGCCGCGTTCCTGCTGCTCAACGGCGAAAGGAAAATCCTGATTGCCGAGGTAGCGGGCACTGATCGCCGCATAGGCGGGCTCCTGTTTGAAGCGCCGCAACTCGTCGCTGAAGGCCCGCGCCAACGCCTCGCGGCCGGGCTTGCGGGCCAGCCCCAGGTACTGCGGGCGGCGGCTGACCACCAGGGGCAGCTCTTCAACGGTCTGCTCCAGGCCCAGCCGATGGCTCACATAGCGGCCGACTTGGCGGTCGGTCACCAGCAGGTCGATGCGCCCAAGCGCCAGCTTGCCGAAATTGGCCTCGTGGCTGGGCGCGGGCTCGCGGCGGAACAGCGGTGACTCGGCGAAGGTGCCATCGTAGACATAGCCCGGCGAGGTGCCGATGGTCAGCCCGGCCAGGTCCTCGACGCGCTCGACCGGGTGTGGGCGTGAACGCGCTTGGTAGAGGACGAACTCGACCTCGGACATCGGTTCGTCCGGGTAGACCAGGTAGCCCTGGCGCGAGTCGACCTGGAAAATATCCATCACGGCGTCCGCCAGGCCCTGTTCGACCATGGCCAGGCAGCGCTTCCAGGGCAGGAACTGCCACTGCACCTGGACACCGAGGCGTTTGAACACCTCGTTGGTGATCTCGTAGTCGATGCCTTTGGCCTGGCCGTTCTCCTGATAGAGGTAGGGGGCCCAGTCGTCGCTGACGATGCGCAGGCTTTCGGCATGGGCCATCGGGCTCAGGCCGGCGAGCAGCAACAGCAGGAGAGGGAGGATGAGCGTGCGCATGGCGTGAGAGTACGCTGCAAGCCCGGGCAAGACCAGTGAACGCTGGCCGCAGGCGCGTGCGGCGCGAGCGCGAACGAACAAGGCTTTGACCTGCGCCAAAGCCTTGTTCGCGACCATCAGCGTGGCAGCTTCAGGTTGTTCCAGATCGCCAGGCTCGGCTCGGCCTGGTTGAGGGTATAGAAGTGCAGGCCCGGTGCGCCGCCTTGCAGCAGTTGTTCGCACATGCGGGTGATCACTTCCTCGCCGAATGCCTGGATGCTGGCGGTGTCGTCGGCATAGGCTTCCAGCTGCTTGCGGATCCAGCGTGGGATCTCGGCGCCGCAGGCGTCGGAGAAACGCGCCAGCTTGCTGTAGTTGGTGATCGGCATGATGCCGGGCACCACCGGGATCTCGACGCCCAGCTTCTGCGCGCGCTCGACGAAATAAAAGTAGCTGTCGGCGTTGAAGAAATACTGGGTGATGGCGCTGTCGGCACCGGCCTTGACCTTGTGCACGAAGTTGGCCAGGTCGCTCTCGAAATTGCGCGCCTGCGGGTGCATCTCCGGGTAGGCGGCCACTTCCAGGTGGAAGTGGTTGCCGGTTTCCTGGCGGATGAACTCGACCAAGTCGCTGGCGTAGCGCAGTTCGCCGCTGGCCATGCCCATGCCCGACGGCAGGTCGCCACGCAGGGCGACGATGCGCTTGATACCGGCGGCCTGGTACTCGGCCAGCAGGGCGCGCAGGTCGTCCTTGCTGTCGCCCACGCAGGACAGGTGCGGGGCGGCAGGGACTTTCACCTCATTTTCCAGCTGCAGCACGGTGTTGAGCGTGCGGTCGCGGGTCGAGCCACCGGCACCATAGGTGCAGGAGAAGAAGTCCGGGTTGTAGCTGGCCAGCTGGCGGGCAACGCCCATCAGCTTTTCGTGGCCGGCATCGGTCTTGGTGGGGAAGAATTCGAAACTGTAGCGGCGTTCTTGTGACATCTCTGGTTCCTTCGGCAGTGAGCCTGGGCTGCTGCCTGCAAATAAAAGCCAGGACGGTGGGGGCCGGCCTGGCTCGGACATCGGTTCGAAACGTTGCCTGCCAGTGCCGGGCAAGGATACCTGGCACTGGCAACCAGCCGCTTAGTAGCGGTAAGCGTCCGGCTTGAACGGGCCTTCGACGGTCACACCGA
The DNA here is from genome assembly GCF_050586565.1 of Pseudomonas sp. WC1. NCBI lineage: Bacteria > Pseudomonadati > Pseudomonadota > Gammaproteobacteria > Pseudomonadales > Pseudomonadaceae > Pseudomonas > Pseudomonas sp. WC1. The sequence goes on along the minus strand of NZ_JBOBDQ010000001.1, from coordinate 28,049 downwards.
TGTACTCGGCCTGCTGCGGGGTCAGCTGGGTGACCACGCCACCGAAGCCGCGGACCATTTCCAGGGCCACTTCTTCGTCGAGTTTCTTCGGCAGCACTTCCACGGTCAGGCGCTCGGCCTTCTTCGCGGCAGGCAGCGCGGCGAACTTCTGCTCGAACAGGAAGATCTGCGCCAGGACCTGGTTGGCGAACGAGCCGTCCATGATGCGGCTCGGGTGGCCGGTGGCGTTGCCCAGGTTCACCAGGCGGCCTTCGGCCAGCAGGATCAGGTAGTCGTCGTTCTGCGGGTCGAACACGCCGGCGCCGGTGCGGTGGATCTTGTGCACCTGTGGCTTGACCTCTTCCCATGCCCAGTTCTTGCGCATGAAGGCGGTGTCGATCTCGTTGTCGAAGTGGCCGATGTTGCAGACCACGGCGCGCTTCTTCAGGGCCTTGAGCATGTTGGCGTCGCAGACGTTGACGTTACCGGTGGTGGTGACGATCAGGTCGATGCGGCCGAGCAGGTCCTTGTTGATGCCGGCTTCGGTACCGGTGTTGATGCCGTCCTTGAACGGCGAGACGACTTCGAAGCCGTCCATGCAGGCTTGCATGGCGCAGATCGGGTCGACTTCGGTGACCTTGACGATCATGCCTTCCTGGCGCAGGGACTGGGCCGAGCCCTTGCCCACGTCGCCGTAGCCGATCACCAGGGCCTGCTTGCCCGACAGCAGGTGGTCGGTGCCGCGCTTGATGGCGTCGTTGAGGCTGTGGCGGCAGCCGTATTTGTTGTCGTTCTTGCTCTTGGTGACCGAGTCGTTGACGTTGATCGCCGGGACTTTCAGCTCGCCCTTGGCCAGCATGTCCAGCAGGCGGTGCACGCCGGTGGTGGTCTCTTCGGTCACACCGTGGATCTTGTCCAGCATGGCCGGGTATTTCTTGTGCAGGATCTCGGTCAGGTCACCACCGTCGTCCAGCACCATGTTGGCGTCCCATGGCTGGCCATCCTTGAGGATGGTCTGCTCGATGCACCACTCGTACTCTTGCTCGGTCTCGCCTTTCCAGGCGAACACCGGGATGCCGGCGGCAGCGATGGCGGCGGCGGCCTGGTCCTGGGTGGAGAAGATGTTGCACGACGACCAGCGCACTTCGGCACCCAGGGCGACCAGGGTCTCGATCAGCACGGCAGTCTGGATGGTCATGTGGATGCAGCCGATGATCTTCGCGCCCTTGAGCGGTTGCTCGGCTTGATACTTGCGGCGCAGGCCCATCAGCGCGGGCATTTCCGATTCGGCGATGATGACTTCCTTGCGGCCCCAGTCGGCCAGGGAGATGTCGGCGACCTTGAAGTCGGAAAAACCTGCAGGCGTGTTTACAGCGCTCATTGAGAGCCTCCATTCGTAGTGTGCGAATGGGCGCCGTTGTGCGTTGAGCGTCCGCTTGCGCGGACAACGCCCCAACCGAGCCTGACAGGCCAAGCCTGCTGCAGCGCCCCTCGGATGGGTGGCGGGATGGCCACCACTGTGGGGGGCCATGTGAAACGGCAAGATTATAGCCGCGGGCGTGTTACACACCCAAGACTTTCTGTCGATTAATCGAGACGATAGTCGATGTTCAATGGAGCGTGACCGAGCGGTCTGCCATCATTAGCGCATGTCAGCAAGCAGGTCAGGAGTACAGATGAACTTTCACACCCGCAAATGGGTAAAACCCGAAGACCTCAATCCCAACGGCACCCTGTTCGGCGGCAGCCTGCTGCGCTGGATCGACGAGGAGGCGGCGATCTACGCCATCGTCCAGCTGGGTAACCAGCGCGTGGTGACCAAGTACATTTCCGAGATCAACTTCGTCAGTGCCTCGCGTCAGGGCGACATCATCGAGCTGGGCATCACCGCCACCGAATTCGGCCGCACCTCGATCACCCTCAAGTGCGAAGTACGCAACAAGATCACCCGCAAGGCGATCCTGACCGTCGACAAGATGGTGTTCGTCAACCTGGGTGAGGATGGCCTGCCGGCCGCCCACGGGCGCACCGAGATCAAGTACATCCAGGACCAGTTCCCGGACAGCGCGGTGGAATAGACCCGTTTGCTCAAGCGTGGGAGCGGGCTTGCCCCGCGATGGCGCCGGCAGGATCAACATCTATGCCTGTGCAGACGATATCGCGGGGCTAGTCCGCCTCTACGTTGTTACTTGGGTTGTGTGCTGACCTTGCGCACCACCTTGCCGACCGTCAGGCCCTGAATCAGGATCGACGACAGCACCACGATGTAAGTGATCGACAGCAGCAGGTCACGCTCGGCGCCCTGCGGCAGCGACAGCGCCAGGGCGACCGACACGCCACCGCGCAGGCCGCCCCAGGTCAGCACGCGGATGGTGCCCTGCGGCACGCTGCGCCAGCGGCGCAACAGCACGATCGCCGGCGCCACGGTCAGCAGCCGCGAAGCCAGCACCGCCACCGCCAGCACGCCACCGGCCGCCAGGTGCAGCCAGTTGAACGGCAGCAGCAACAGCTCCAGGCCAATCAGCGCGAACAGCAAGGCATTGAGCATGTCGTCGATCAGTTCCCAGAAGCCGTCCATGTAGCGGCGGGTCATGTCGTTCATCGCCAGGTTGCGTCCCAGGTTGCCGATGATCAGTCCGGCTACCACCATGGCGATCGGCGCCGACACGTGCAGCTCGTAGCACATGGCCGAGCCGCCGATCACCAGCGCCAGGGTCAGCATCACTTCCACCTGGTATTGTTCGACGCTCTTGATCATGCGGTAGGTGGCATAGCCGATCAGGCCGCCGAAGGCTATGCCACCCAGGGCCTCGCGGGCGAACAGGATGGCGGTGTCGGCGACGCTCGGCGTCTCGCCCAGCTGGATGATGCCCAGCAGCACGGTGAACACCACGACCGCCGTGCCGTCATTGAACAGCGACTCACCGACGATGGTGGTCTTCAGCGGCTTGGAGGCGTTGGCGGTACGCAGTGCGCCGAGCACGGCGATTGGGTCGGTCGGCGAGATCAGCGCGCCGAACAGCAGGCAGTAGATCAACGGCACGTCCCAGCCAAACAGGGCGAACACCCAGTGCGCCAGGTAACCGATCACCACGGTGGCGATGAGTACGCCAAGGGTGGCCAGCAGGCCGATCGGCCAGCGGTAGCTGCGCAGGTCGGCGAGGTTGACGTGCAAGGCGCCAGCGAACAGCAGGAACGACAGCATCCAGTGCATCAGCAGGTCGTTGAAGTCGATCTGGTTCATCAGGCCTTCGACGCGTTCTTCCAGGCCAGGGAAGCCGATCAGGCTCAGGCCCTGCAGCATCAGGGAGAACAGCAATGCGGTGACCATCACGCCGATGGCCGGCGGCAGGCCGATGAAGCGGTAGTTCACATAAGTGAGGAGGGTGGTGAGGCAGATAAACGCGGCAACTAATTCAAGCATCCCGAATCCTGTGTAAGTGGCTTCCAAGTCATTACCCGAATGGCTCGGGCAGTTCTTTGATGACCTGGCGCGGCGTTCGGGACACACCTTATGACCGGATTTCTCCAGTTGGTTCCTGTCAGGCGAAGGCGCGGGAGCGGGCTTGCCCTGCGATGAGGCCATAACTAGCCAGGCGCTATATAGTGGTCCCCACCAAACGACGACAAGGATTCCAAGGCGTGCTGGCAACTTCCCTCGTACTGGTCGCAGCCCTGCTCCATGCCACCTGGAACACCCTGATCAAGTTCAGCGCCGAGCGGCTGCTGGTGATCGCCAGCATGGACGTGGTGGCACTGAGTTTCGCCATACTGGCGGTAGCCTTCGTAGATTTCCCGCCCGCCGAGATCTGGCCCTGGCTGCTGGCCTCGGCGCTGGCCGAGCAGCTGTACCGCTTTCTGCTGATCCAGGCCTATCGGGTCGGTGACCTGGGGCTGGTCTATCCGTTGATGCGAGGCCTGTCGCCATTGGTGGTGCTGGGCCTGACCCTGGCCTTTGCCGGCGAATCGTTGAGCCAGCAGCAGATCATCGGCATCTTGCTGATCCCCTGTGGCATGGCGTGCTTGCTTTGGCAGGGTGGCGGCGGCGACCGCCTGCCCTGGTCGATGCTGCCGGTGGTGGCACTGATAGGCCTGTGCATCGGCTGCTACACCTGGTTCGACGGTCAGGCCGTACGCCTGTGGGGCAAGCCCTGGGACTACCTGGTATGGCTGACCTTGCTCAGTGCCTGGCCGTTCCCGTTGCTGGCCATGGTGGCCCGACGAGGGCCGTTCATGCTGTTCTGGCGCGCCCAATGGAAGCTGGGCCTGGCGGTCGGGTTCTGCGTATTGTTCAGCTACGCTCTGGTGCTCTGGGCCATGCACCTGGGCTCGGTGGCCGAAGCGGCAGCGTTGCGCGAGTTGAGCGTGATCCTCGTGGTGCTGTTGGGCATGCGCTACCTCAAAGAACCTTTTGGCGGGCCAAGACTCCTAGCTTGCGGGCTGGTGCTGGCCGGTATGCTGGTGATGAAGCTCTGAAGCGAACCTCTATGAACAAGGAGTCCTGTAGATGACCGTAGCCCTGTGGTGCATTCTCGTCGCGCTGGTCCTGCCGCCGCTATGTGCACTGATCGCCAAACTCAGCAGCGGGTATTTTGGCTTGCGCGCCAATCACGATCCGCGTGCGTTCCTGGACAAGCTCGAAGGGCTGCCACGGCGGGCCCATGCCGCCCAGTTGAATGGCTACGAAGCGTTTCCCGCGTTTGCCGCGGCGGTGCTGGTGGCTGATATCGTCGGCAATGCCGAACAAGTGACCCAAGATGTGCTGGGGGTGATGTACATCACCAGCCGGTTGCTCTACATCATCTGCTACCTGGCGGACTGGGCAGTGTTGCGCTCGCTGGTGTGGTTCGTCGGGATGGCGCTGATCGTGTCGTTCTTTGTCGTTTCGATCTGACTGCATCGCGGGGCAAGCTCGCTCCCGCAGTGGGAGCGGGCATGCCCCGCGATAGCGTCCTTCAGGGGACCTTCGGTACTTCGGGCAAAGGCTGGCCCTTAGGCCACAACATCCATATCTGCCCCTGTTGTTTCATGTTGCCTGCCAGTTCACCGGCCTCAGGACCGGTGCCCCAGAACAGGTCCGCACGCACTTCACCGGTAATCGCTCCGCCGGTGTCCTGCGCCCCCACGGGGCGCACCACCGGGCTGCCGTCGGGGCGGGTGGTGGACAGCCACAGCAGGCTGCCCAGCGGGATCACCTTGCGGTCGATGGCCACGCTATAGCCAGCGGTCAGCGGCACGTTGAGCGAGCCGCGCGGACCTTCGTTGCTATCCGGCCGGGTGCTGAAGAACACGTAGCTCGGGTTACTGGCCAGCAACTCGGGGACCCGCTGCGGGTTGGCCTGGGCCCAGGCGTGGATGCTGCCCATGGTCACCTGTTCCTTGGGCAGTTGGCCCTGGTCCACCAGCCAGCGGCCAATCGGCCGATAGGGGTGGCCGTTCTGGTCGGCATACCCCAGCCGCAACTGGCGGCCACCTTCCAGCTGGATGCGACCGGAACCCTGGATCTGCAGGAACTGCAAGTCCATCGGGTCGGTCAGCCAGGCCAGTACCGGCGCCTTGGCACCGTCGCGGTTGATCACTTCGGCGGTGTCATAGGGCTTGAGCACGCGGCCATCGAGGCGCCCGCGCAAGCGCTTGCCCTTGAGTTCGGGATACACACTGGCCAGATCGACCACGATCATGTCCTCGGGTACGCCGTACACCGGTACATGCGCGGCTTCGGTGCGTTCCAGGCTGCCGGGGTAGACCGGCTCGTAGTACCCGGTTATCAGGCCGTTGGCGCTGTTCTGCGCCGAGCGCAGTCCGACCACCTGGAGATTCTGCTCGAGGAAGGTGCGTACCTGATCAGCGTTCGCCGTGGCTGAACCGGCTGCCTCGCAGGTTGCGGCCCACACCAGATCGCGCTTGAGTTTCTCGCAACCGTTGCGCCAGGCATAGAAACCGGCCAGCAGGTCGTCGTCGCTGGCCTGGGGCAGGTCCTTCCAGGTGGCTGGTACATAAGTGGCGATGGCATGAGGCTCGGGCTTGGCGCTTTCGCCGCCGTTGCAGCCGGCCAGGAGCGCCAGGGCGGGGAGGGCCCAGGCGAGATGGCGCAATGCAGATTTCATCGGGTGGGTCCTGTGCTGGGCGAAACATGAACATTCGCCCTTGTTTTCTGTGTGGCTATTGGTCTTTGCCCGGCAGGCGGCGATACTGGCCACCCGTTTGCCTGGCCAAAGAGACCCTGATGTTCAAGCGATTGACCGTAGTACTGCTCGCCGCCCTCGCCCTGACCGCCTGTGACGGCGTCGACCCCAACTCGCCGCTGGGCCAGCGCAAGGCGATCTTCAAGCAGATGCTCAAGACCAGTGAAGACATGGGTGGCATGCTGCGCGGGCGGTTGCCCTTCGATGACGTGAAGTTCGCCGAGGGCGCGGTGAAGCTGGATACCTTGGCCCATGAGCCGTGGCAGCACTTCCCGCAGGTGCGCGACGAGGGTGACAGCAGCGCACGGGCGGATGTCTGGGAGCGCCAGGCGCGGTTCCAGGACCTGGCCCGGCAGTTGGAGGGCGTTACCGGCGACCTGGTGACGGTGACCCGCAACCCGCCGCTGGACGCAGCGCAGATGAAGGCACCGATGGACAAGGTCGAGGCGGCGTGCAAGGCCTGTCATAGCGAGTTTCGCAATCACTGAGCCGTGTGAGGCTGTTGTGGGAGCGGGTTCGTTCCCACATCAAAGGCTGTACGGTCAGCGCTCTAGCTCGTCCACGGCTTCTTGCAGTTCTTTCTTCGCCTCGGCCAGCTTGTCCTTGCGCTTGTTGATCTTTTCCGCGTCACCTTTCTTCATGGCTTTGTCCAGGTCCTTGGTGCGCTGGTTCACTTCGTGGCGGGCATCGAGCACTTTCTGCTCGCGCTCTTTGCGCAGCCCGGCTTCGGTGCAGTTGTCCACGCCACGCAGCGCCTCTTCGAGCCCGGCAGCCTGGTTGCTGTTGCCATGTTCACGGGCAATCTTCAGCTGGTTCTCGATGGCGCTGCGCTTGGCGGCGCAGCCGGTCAGGCCTGCATCCGGCTGGGCGGCTTGCGCGGCGCCGGTTGCCAGGCCAAGGGTTGCCAGCAGGAAAAGAGCGGTGAAACGTGTCATGAAAAGCCTCCTGAGCGGGGCGGAGCAGCAAAAGTTGGTGGAATCCTGCCTTGGTTTGCCGGATTTAGGAACCCTTGGTGGGTCTTTAAACGGCAAACTCGGAGTTGACCTACACTCGTCATTGTTCGGCGGAGTCGTTCGCGAGCTGGAAACCGGCTATACGATACCCGCCCAGTTGCTCGACAAGGGCTTGAACATCTTCTGTTGCAAAAAATACCTCGAGTTGTTTCGATCTTGCGCCACCGACGCCCGGCAAGGCTCGCCATGCGTCAGCCGATCGCGTTGCGAGCGTCGACCAGTCGGCCTCCAGGGGCATCCCCTGAGGCAAGGGCGCGCCTAGCGCGTTCAACCATTGGAGGAAGGGGCGCAAGCGCGCCGCGCTAAAACTGTCATGAAGCTGTCGGGCCCTGGCATCGCCGAGACCCGGCACGGCCGCCAGGACTTGGGTATCGAGCTCCAGCCAATCCACGAGGGTGGTCACAAGGCCGACATCCACCAGTCGGCGCCAGGTGCCCGGCCCGATCCCTGGCAGGGCCAGCCCCTGCTTGCCGCTCAACCAGGTCAATCGGGCGATGAATTGCTCTTCGCAGCCCACACCAGCCTGCCAGCAGGTGTGGGCGTCATACTGCCCGGCAGTCGGTGAGGTGACGGACTGTCGCACGACCGTGCGATGTACCACGTCGTCAAACCGCGGAATGGTGAGGCCGGCAAGGCTGATAGCCACCTGGTCGCCCGGGCGTATATCGAGTTTCTGCCAGCGTGCCAGGGACCCAAGGCTGACCTGCGAAACCCGACGGTCGTCCAGTTCGACAGGCGCCAGGTGCAGGATGGGGGTTACCTTGCCGGTGCGACCAATGCGAAAGCGCACTTCGCGCACTTCGGCCAGGGCTTGGGAGAAGGGGTATTTCCAGGCTGCAATCCAGTAAGGGGCCTTGGCCTGCCAGCGCTCGGCGGGCGGGCGGCTGCCCTGGCGCAGGATCACGCCATCGGTGGCGAAGGGCAGGGCGGCGCGATACCAGTGCAGGCGCATCTCGGCGGCCTGCTCCGGGCTGGCGATGGGGATGCTGTAGCGCTGGCTGTCGGCAAAGCCCATGGCGGCCAGTAGCTCGAGGCGCTCCGCCTGGGTTTGCGGCCCGTGTGGCCAGTCCCAGACGAACAGGCCGATGCTCGCGCCGAGGGCGGTGTCCAGCTGCTTGCGTGCCATTAGCCCGGCCACGCTGCCGCGAGCGTTAAGGCTGCCTGCCTGAGCCTGCACATGGCCCTCCAGGCGTTTGTAAAGTTCCCCTTGCAGCACCAGGTCCACAGGTTGCGGCAGCTGTCGGGTGATGGCGCCGAGCGAAGGAATATGCCGGCTCCAGTCATGGCCCTGGACGCCATCGCCGCGGCTGAGCAGCCGGACCAGCCGGCCCTGCTGGTAGATCAGGGAAACCGCGACACCATCGACCTTGGGCTGTATCCAGACATCGCGCTTGCCCGTCAGCCAGCGGCGCATGGCCTGTTCGTCGGGCAGCTTGTCGACGCCGGTGTGCGCGACCGGGTGGGGCATAGGGCCACGTGCGCCGGCCAGCGGGTCGGGCGCCGCGTCTGGCAGGTTGAAGCACCGCTGCAGTCGCAGCAGGCGCTGGCGGCTCTGGTCATAGAGTTCGTCCGCCACCAATGACTTGCCTTGACGATGGTAGTGATCGTCCCAGCGGGCCAGGGTCTCGCCCAGTCGGACCATTTCGGCATTCGCCTGTGATGGGCCCCAATCCGGACACTGGCCGGCCTGTGCGCTGGTGAAGAGAGTCGACAGGAGCATGAGTATCGGCAGTAGCGGCATGACCGGCATCCTTGCGAGGCGGTAAGGAGTCCTCAGCCTAGGTGCCAGTTGCTTGGTGCGACGTGCCGCATTGTCAGGCGATATGTCACGAAAAAGCCCCTGCCGATCGCTCGGCAGGGGCTTTCTTTTACTGCTGTAGGAGGCTTACAGGCCAGCGGCGTCGCGCAGGGCGGCGGCGCGGTCGGTGCGCTCCCAGGTGAAGGTGGTGAAGGTGTCATCACCCACGGTCTTCTGCTGCGGGGTACGGCCGAAGTGACCGTAGGCAGCGGTTTCCTGGTACATCGGGTGCAGCAGGTCGAGCATGGTGGTGATGGCGTACGGACGCAGGTCGAAGCACTCGCGCACCAGCTGCACGATCTTCTCGTCCGAGACCTTGCCGGTGCCGAAGGTGTTGATCGAGATGGAGGTCGGCTGGGCCACGCCGATGGCGTAGGACACCTGAATCTCGCAACGCTCGGCCAGGCCCGCGGCGACGATGTTCTTGGCCACGTAGCGGCCGGCGTAGGCAGCGGAACGGTCGACCTTGGACGGGTCCTTGCCGGAGAACGCGCCACCACCGTGGCGAGCCATGCCACCGTAGGAGTCGACGATGATCTTGCGGCCGGTCAGGCCGCAGTCGCCCACCGGGCCACCGATGATGAAGTTGCCGGTCGGGTTGATGTGGTACTGGGTACCCTTGTGCAGCAACTCGGCAGGCAGGGTGTGCTTGACGATCAACTCCATCACCGCTTCCTGCAGGTCTTTCTGCGAGACCTCGGGGTTGTGCTGGGTCGACAGCACGACCGCGTCGATGCCGACGACCTTGCCGTTTTCATAGCGGCAGGTGACCTGGGACTTGGCGTCCGGGCGCAGCCAAGGCAGCAGCTTGGACTTGCGCGCCTCGGCCTGGCGCTCGACCAGGCGGTGCGAGAAGCAGATCGGGGCCGGCATCAGCACGTCGGTCTCGTTGCTGGCGTAGCCGAACATCAGGCCCTGGTCGCCGGCGCCCTGGTCTTCCGGGCGGGAGCGGTCGACGCCCTGGGCGATGTCCACCGACTGCTTGCCGATGATGTTCATCACGGCGCAGGTGGCGCCGTCGAAGCCGACGTCGGAGCTGTTGTAGCCGATGTCGATGATCACGTTACGCACCAGGTCTTCCAGATCGACCCAGGCCGAAGTGGTGACTTCGCCGGCGATGATGGCGACACCGGTCTTGACCAGGGTCTCGCAGGCTACGCGGGCGTACTTGTCCTGGGCGATGATGGCGTCCAGCACCGCGTCGGAGATCTGGTCGGCGATCTTGTCCGGATGCCCTTCGGACACGGACTCGGAGGTGAAAAGGGAGTATTCGCTCATCTCGATGGGTTCCTGAAATTTACCGATGTTGTATGTCGCCAGTGGCCCGCTGGAAATGCCGGACCTGGATCTGAAAACCGTTACGCAAGCCCACGTAGAGGCTGTCCCCGGGGGCCAGCCCTGCCGCGTCGGCCCAACGGGCCAGGTCGTCCTGCTCGAAGCCAAGCCACAGGTCGCCGCAAGCTTCGCGCGCCCACCCCTGGTCATGGCTGCACAGCTCGGTGACCAGCAGGCTGCCGCCCGCCTTCACCCGTTTGGCCAGCAGGCGCAAGGCCTGGGCCGGGTCGCTGAAATGGTGCAGGACCATGTTCAGCACAACGCAGTCGGCTTCCACATCCGTTGCACCCAGTGCATCGGCCAACTGCAGGTTTACGTTATTCAGTGCATTGCGCTCGCAGACCTGGCGCGCCAGTTCGAGCATGGTCGGGCTGTTGTCCATGGCCGTGACCTGGTCGAAACGGCGAGCCAGGTCGGGCAGGAATCCGCCGTCGCCAGGCCCCACTTCCAGGGCGCTGGCGCCGACGCCGAAGCTGAGCTTGTCGAGCAGCGCCAGCAGGCTTTCGCGGTACTGCGGCAAGCCGGCGATCAGGTCCTGCTGGGCGCGGAACTTCTCTTCGACGCGCTGGAAAAAGTCCTGGCTGGTGGCGGCGCGGCGCTGTTGCACCAGGGCGATGCGTGCCTGTACGTCGACGGGCAGCGCGAGGTCGTCGGCTTCCTCGAGCAGTGCCGTATGCAGGCGGCCACCCAGGCGCTGACTGTCGGGCAGGGCACGGCGGTAGAAGATCGCATTGCCCTCGCGACGGGTCGCCACCAGGTCGGCCTGGGCCAGTACCTTGAGGTGGTGGCTCATGCCCGACTGGCCGATGTCGAAGATCTGCGCCAGCTCCAGCACGCCGAACGAGTCGTTGGCCAATGCGCGCAGCACGTTCAGGCGCAGCGGGTCGCCGCCGGCCTTGCACAGGGCGGCCAGCTCGTCGCTGTGTTGCGGGGTGATGGGCGCATTGAGGTTCATGGGGCGGGAGTCTAGTCAGGGGAGGCTGTGGTCGCAATAGCAATATCAAAAAGTTTTGATATTGCTGGATGGGTGGTGGTTGCGCAGGCGCATTTTTCTTGAAAAGCAGGCCAAACACAGGAAAAAAGCCCGACTGCGACCATACGTCATTGCCCCCGGCCCCCCCTGTGGGCGAAAATGGTCGTCTTTTTTCGCTTCACCACCCTTTCAAGCCCCAGGAGACTCAGCGATGCCCAGCCGTCGTGAACGTGCCAACGCCATTCGTGCCCTCAGCATGGATGCCGTGCAAAAGGCCAACAGCGGCCACCCAGGTGCCCCCATGGGTATGGCGGATATCGCCGAAGTGCTTTGGCGCGACTACCTGAAGCACAACCCGAGCAACCCCAGCTTCGCCGACCGTGACCGCTTCGTGCTGTCCAACGGTCATGGTTCGATGCTCATCTATTCGCTGCTGCACCTGACCGGCTACGACGTCACCATCGACGACCTCAAGGCCTTCCGTCAGCTGCACAGCCGCACCCCGGGCCACCCGGAGTACGGCTACACCCCTGGCGTGGAGACCACCACCGGCCCTCTGGGCCAGGGTCTGGCCAACGCCGTGGGCTTCGCCCTGGCGGAAAAGGTGCTGGGCGCCCAGTTCAACCGTGAAGGCCACAACATCGTCGACCACAACACCTACGTGTTCCTCGGCGACGGCTGCATGATGGAAGGCATTTCCCATGAAGTCGCCTCGCTGGCCGGCACCCTGGGCCTGAACAAACTGATCGCCTTCTACGACGACAACGGCATTTCCATCGACGGCGAAGTGCACGGCTGGTTCACCGACAACACCCCGGCGCGCTTCGAAGCCTACAACTGGCAGGTGATCCGCAACGTCAACGGTCACGACGCCGACGAGATCAAGATGGCCATCGACACCGCTCGCAAGAGCGACCGTCCGACCCTGATCTGCTGCAAGACCATCATCGGCTTCGGCTCGCCGAACAAGCAGGGCAAGGAAGACTGCCACGGCGCACCGCTGGGCAACGACGAAATCGCCCTGGCCCGCAAGGAACTGAACTGGAACCACGGTCCGTTCGAGATCCCGGCCGACATCTATGCCGAGTGGGACGCCAAAGCCGCTGGCGCCAAGGCCGAAGCTGCCTGGAACGAGCGTTTCGACGCCTACGCCAAGGCTTACCCGGAACTGGCTGCCGAGTTCAAGCGCCGTGACGCAGGTGAGCTGCCGGCCGACTTCTCCGAGAAGGCCCAGGCCTACATCAACGAAGTCGCCGCCAAGGGCGAAACCATCGCCAGCCGCAAGGCCAGCCAGAACACCTTGAACGCCTTCGGCCCGCTGCTGCCGGAGTTCCTCGGTGGTTCGGCGGACCTGGCCGGCTCCAACCTGACCCTGTGGAAAGGTTGCAAGGGTGTCGAGGCCAATGACGCCAGCGGCAACTATGTGTTCTACGGCGTGCGCGAATTCGGCATGACCGCGATCATGAACGGCGTCGCCCTGCACGGCGGCCTGGTGCCTTATGGCGCGACCTTCCTGATGTTCATGGAATACGCCCGCAACGCCGTGCGCATGTCGGCGCTGATGAAGCAGCGTGTGATCCACGTCTACACCCACGACTCCATCGGCCTGGGCGAAGACGGCCCGACCCACCAGCCGATCGAGCAACTGACCAGCCTGCGCAGCACGCCGAACCTGGACACCTGGCGTCCGGCCGATGCGGTCGAGTCCGCCGTGTCCTGGAAAGCCGCCCTGGAGCGCAAGGACGGCCCTTCGGCGCTGATCTTCTCGCGCCAGAACCTGCAACATCAGGATCGCAATGCTCAGCAGATCGCCGATATCGCCCGTGGCGGTTACGTGCTCAAGGACTGCGCCGGCGAGCCTGAACTGATCCTGATCGCCACCGGTTCCGAAGTGGGCCTGGCCGTCCAGGCGTTCGACAAACTGAGCGCCGAGGGCCGCAAGGTCCGCGTCGTGTCGATGCCGAGCACCAGCGTGTTCGATGCCCAGGACGCAGCCTACAAGCAGTCGGTCCTGCCACTGGAAGTCAGCGCGCGCATCGCCATCGAAGCTGCCCATGCCGACTTCTGGTACAAGTACGTCGGCCTCGAAGGTCGCGTCATCGGCATGACCACCTACGGCGAGTCGGCGCCGGCCTCCGCGTTGTTCGAGGAGTTCGGCTTCACCCTGGACAACATCCTGGGCACCGCTGAAGAGCTGCTGGAAGACTGATGCACCCGGGAGGCTCCATGCCTCCCGTCTGATCGCGGGGCAAGCCCGCTCCCACAAGGCATCCCGGTGCCTTGTGGGAGCGGGCTTGCCCCGCGATGGTCGTTCAACGCACCTGCACGTGAGTATCGAATGCCCCACCCGCGTCCCTACAAAGTTGCACTCAACGGTTACGGCCGCATCGGCCGCTGTGTCCTGCGCGCACTGTTCGAGCGAGGGGCAAAGGCCGGTTTCGAGATCGTCGCGCTGAACGACCTGGCCGACCAGGCCAGCCTGGAATACCTGACGCGCTTCGACTCCACCCACGGGCGTTTCCCCGGTGAGGTGAAAGTCGACGGCGACTGTCTGCATATCAACGGCGACTGCGTGAAAGTGCTGCGCAGTGCCACCCCCGAAGGCATCGACTGGGCCGCCCTGGATGTCGACCTGGTGCTGGAGTGCTCTGGCGCTTACAACACCCGCGCCGACGGCCAGCGCTTTCTCGATGCCGGTGCGCCGCGGGTACTGTTTTCGCAGCCGATGGCCAGTGAAGTCGACGTCGATGCCACGGTGGTCTACGGCATCAACCAGGATTGTCTGACGGGCAACGAACTGCTGGTATCGAACGCGTCCTGCACCACCAACTGCGGCGTGCCCCTGCTGCGGGTGCTGGACCAGGCCTTTGGCATCGAGTACGTACAGATCACCACCATTCACTCGGCGATGAACGACCAGCCGGTGATCGACGCCTATCACCACGAAGACCTGCGCCGCACGCGCTCGGCGTTCCAGTCGGTGATCCCGGTGTCCACTGGCCTGGCGCGGGGTATCGAGCGCCTGCTGCCGGAACTTGCCGGGCGAATCCAGGCCAAAGCGGTACGCGTGCCGACCGTCAACGTGTCGTGCCTGGACATCACCCTGCAGACCGCCCGCGACACCAGCGCGGCCGAGGTCAACCGGGTGTTGCGCGAGGCCGCCCTGGATGGCCCGCTCAAAGGCTTGCTGGCCTACACCGAGCTGCCCCACGCCAGCTGTGATTTCAACCATGACCCGCATTCGGCCATCGTCGATGCCAGCCAGACCCGTGTCTCAGGCCCTCGCCTGGTGAACCTGCTGGCCTGGTTCGACAACGAATGGGGGTTCGCCAACCGTATGCTCGACGTTGCCGAACACTATCTGCACGTCGTCCACCCAACCCGCAGCAAACAGCCCTGAAGGACTGCATTCATGACCGTGTTGAAGATGACCGACCTCGACCTGCAAGGTAAGCGCGTGCTGATCCGCGAAGACCTCAACGTTCCCGTGAAGGACGGCGTGGTCGCCAGCGATGCGCGTATCCTGGCAGCGCTGCCGACCATCAAGCTGGCCCTGGAGAAGGGCGCGGCGGTAATGGTCTGCTCGCACCTGGGGCGCCCGACCGAAGGCGAGTTCTCCGCCGAGAACAGCCTCAAGCCGGTTGCCGACTACCTGGGCAAGGCCCTGGGCCGCGACGTACCGCTGGTCGCCGATTACCTCGACGGCGTTCAGGTGCAGGCCGGTGACCTGGTGCTATTCGAAAACGTGCGCTTCAACAAGGGCGAGAAAAAGAACGCGGACGAGCTGGCGCAAAAGTACGCCGCCCTGTGCGACGTGTTCGTCATGGACGCGTTCGGCACCGCGCACCGCGCCGAAGGCTCCACCCATGGGGTTGCCAAGTTCGCCAAGGTCGCCGCTGCCGGCCCGCTGCTGGCGGCCGAGCTGGACGCCCTGGGCAAGGCCCTGAAGGCCCCGGCCAAGCCGATGGCGGCCATTGTTGCCGGCTCCAAGGTTTCCACCAAACTGGATGTGCTGAACAGCTTGAGCAGCGTCTGCGACCTGCTGATCGTCGGCGGCGGCATCGCCAACACCTTCCTCGCCGCAGCCGGTCACCCGGTCGGCAAGTCGCTGTACGAGGCTGACCTGGTCGACACCGCCAAGGCCATCGCCGCCAAGGTCAATGTACCGCTGCCGGTCGACGTCGTGGTTGCCAAGGAATTCGCTGAAAGCGCCGAAGCTACCGTTAAAGCGATCGCCGACGTGGCGGCTGACGACATGATCCTCGACATCGGTCCGCAGACCGCTGCCAACTTCGCCGAGTTGCTGAAGTCGTCGCAGACCATTCTGTGGAACGGCCCGGTCGGTGTATTCGAGTTCGACCAGTTCGGCAACGGCACCAAGGTGCTGGCCAAGGCCATCGCCGACAGCGCCGCATTCTCCATCGCCGGTGGCGGTGACACCCTGGCAGCCATCGACAAATATGGCGTTGGCGCCGATATCTCCTACATTTCTACCGGTGGCGGCGCGTTCCTCGAGTTCGTAGAGGGCAAGGTCCTGCCTGCCGTGGCAATCCTGGAAGAACGGGCCAAGGCCTGATTTTGAAGGCGCCTGGCAAAGGGAGCGACCTGATGGTCAAGCAATTGCCTGTGATGATCGTGGCCGTGTTGCTGGGCGCCTGCTCCAGCAACTCGGGCAGCGAGGCCGACCCGGCGCAGCCGCCCAAGGGCGGTTGCTACCAGTCCCAGTGGCAGGCCGAGACGGCACCGGTGATCAACAAGCGCCTGGGCCCGGACGGCCTGGAAAAATACGACGACGAACACCAGCGCAAGGCGCCGGGCTGCCCTTGATCGGATGGCAGGCAACCTGGGGCGGTTTTCGTGGTCTTGGACATTGGGGCCGCATTGCGGCCCCTGGCGGAGTAATTGAATGAAAGCGCTTCTGGCCATGTTGGCCCTGGCGACCCTGGCAGGCTGTTCGTTGCTGCAACCCGCTCAACCCGCCCCGGCGGACAACTGGACCCGATGGGTCTGCGACAGCCAGGCCGAGGTGCTGTGGCGCTTCGCCGATGCACAACAGGACGCGGTCGATGTGCGCCTGGGTGGCGGCGACCAGGTCTACCGGCTCAAGGCCGAGCCGGGCGCCTCCGGTGCGCTGTACAGCGATGGCATGCTGGCCTTCCACACCAAAGGTGAAGAAGGCCTGGTGTACTGGGTGGCGACCAACGATCTGATTGGGCGGGGCTGCAAGGCACCGTGACTGGCCGGGCCGCGCAGGTGGCCCACACTACTTGAACAGCAACCGCCCCTGCGGCAGGCTTGCACGAAACAAACGACGCTTGTCGGGAGAGAGATACACAATGGCACTCATTAGCATGCGCCAGATGCTGGACCACGCCGCCGAGTTCGGCTACGGCGTTCCGGCTTTCAACGTCAACAACCTCGAGCAGATGCGCGCGATCATGGAAGCCGCCGACAAGACCGACTCTCCGGTCATCGTCCAGGCTTCCGCTGGCGCTCGCAAATATGCCGGTGCGCCGTTCCTGCGCCACCTGATCCTGGCGGCCATCGAAGAGTTCCCGCACATTCCGGTGTGCATGCACCAGGACCACGGCACCAGCCCCGACGTGTGCCAGCGCTCCATCCAGCTGGGCTTCAGCTCGGTGATGATGGACGGCTCGCTGGGTGAAGACGGCAAGACCCCGACCGACTACGAGTACAACGTCCGTGTCACCCAGCAGACCGTCGCCATGGCGCACGCCTGTGGTGTTTCGGTGGAAGGCGAGCTGGGCTGCCTGGGTTCGCTGGAAACCGGGATGGCCGGTGAAGAGGATGGTATCGGCGCCGAAGGCGTGCTGGATCACAGCCAGATGCTGACCGACCCGGAAGAAGCGGCCGACTTCGTCAAGAAGACCCAGGTGGACGCCCTGGCCATCGCCATCGGTACCAGCCACGGTGCCTACAAGTTCACCAAGCCACCTACCGGCGACGTGCTGGCGATCGACCGTATCAAGGAAATTCACAAGCGCATCCCCAACACCCACCTGGTGATGCACGGTTCGTCCTCGGTGCCGCAAGAGTGGCTGGCGATCATCAACCAGTACGGTGGCGACATCAAGGAAACCTACGGCGTGCCGGTCGAAGAGATCGTCGAAGGCATCAAGTACGGTGTACGCAAGGTCAACATCGACACCGACCTGCGCCTGGCCTCCACTGGCGCCATGCGCCGCCTGATGGCGCAGAACCCGAGCGAGTTCGACCCGCGCAAGTTCTTCGGTGAAACCGTCAAGGCCATGCGTGACGTGTGCATCGCCCGCTACGAAGCCTTCGGCACCGCCGGCAACGCCTCGAAGATCAAGCCGATCTCCCTGGAAGGCATGTTCCAGCGCTACGCCAAAGGTGAACTGGCGGCCAAGATCAACTGATCCGGCACCGTTCAACGGAAGAGCCCGCAGCGATGCGGGCTTTTTTGTGCCTGCTGCTTGGTACGGAGCGCTCAGGCCTGGGCCGCGCGTCGCCTGTCCGGCACTGATACCGTTAGTCGGCTAACATCAACTCCAGTGGCTTATAGCCATCCACCTGCATTGCGTCTTCGGAGGCCGAGACTAGAGTAACAATCGGATCCAATAACAAGTCGCAGTTGGACTTACCAAGAGAAGCAACATGGATGGCGCTTATTCTCAAACACCGGAAAGCAGTTCGGTTCTGTTGGTCGTAGACGACTATCCGGAGAACCTCATCAGCATGCGGGCCTTGCTGTCCCGCCAGGATTGGCAGGTATTGACCGCCAGTTCAGGGATGGAAGCCCTGAGCACCTTGCTCGAGCACGAGGTCGATCTGGTCCTGCTCGACGTGCAGATGCCTGAAATGGACGGTTTCGAGGTTGCCCGCCTGATGCGCGGCAGCCAACGCACGCGTCTGACCCCGATCATTTTCCTGACCGCCAACGAGCAGTCCGACGCCGCCGTACTCAAGGGCTATGCCAGTGGCGCTGTGGACTACCTGTTCAAACCGTTCGACCCGCAGATCCTCAAGCCCAAGGTCCAGGCCCTGCTGGAGCAGCAGCGCAACAGGCGCATGCTGCAGCGGCTGACCCGTGAACTGGAGTCAGCGCGGGCATTCAACGCCTCGATCCTGGAAAATGCCGCAGAGGGCATTCTGGTGGTGGACGAAACGGGTTGCATCGGCTTCGCCAACCCGGCCATCTCACGCCTGCTCGATGCGCCGGTGGACAAACTGCAAGGCGCGCACATGCTGGACCTGATCCAGCTCCCCTGCGCCAACCTGTGGCACGAGTCGGACTTCTACCAGGCCTATCTGCGGCGGCAGATCTTCCGTGTGCACGATGCCCAGCTGCGCACCCTCGGTGGCCAGCTGGTGCCGGTGGCATTGTCCTGCGCGCCGCTTCCCGCCGAACAGAAGGCCATGGTGGTGACGGTGCTGGACATGTCGGTGGTGCGCAGCCTGCACCAGCAATTGGAGTACCAGGCGGTGACCGACCCGCTGACCGGGCTGCTCAACCGTCGTGGCTTCTACCAGACCGCCGAAAGCGCGTTGCTGCGCAACGAGCGTTCGGACAAGGCCAAGGCCCTGATGTACATGGACCTGGACGGCTTCAAGCGGATCAACGACCTGCTCGGCCATGAGGCCGGCGACAAGGTCCTGCGCTGGGTGGCCGACCAGCTCAAGGAGTGCCTGGGCAGCGAGGCGCTGCTGGCGCGTATGGGCGGCGACGAGTTCACCGCGCTGTTCGACGGCCTGCCGTATCCCGAACAGGCCGGCCGCTATGCTGAAAAGCTGTTGGAGCGCATGTCGAGCTTCCAGCAGGTGGATGGGCTCGAGGTCAACCTGGGGGTAAGCATCGGCATCGCCACCTACCCCGACTGCGGCGCCAACGTGGAGGGCCTCCTGCGCGCGGCCGATGCGGCGATGTACGCGGCCAAGCAGGCCGGTCGCCAGCAGTACCGCTTCTACGACCAGGAACTCAATGGCCGCGCTCGCTCACGGCTGATGCTTGAGGACAGCGTGCGCACGGCCATCGAGCAAAATGATTTCAGCCTGGTCTACCAACCCCAGGTGGCATTCGCCGATGGCCGGCTGCGCGGCTTCGAGGCGTTGTTGCGCTGGCAGCACCCGAGCGTCGGCGACGTGCCGCCCGGGCTGTTCATCCCGTTGCTGGAAGAAGCTCGCCTGATCAACCGCCTGGCCAGCTGGATCTATCGCAAGGGCGCCGCGCAACGCAATGCCTGGAGCGATCGCTTTGGTTCGCAGTTGGTGCTGGGCATCAGCCTGAGCCGCGCCCAGTTCACCATGCCCGGGTTGGTCGATGAACTGGCCCAGGTGATCGACAAGCATCAACTGCAACCCGCCCAATTGGAGGTGGAGGTTGCCGAAACCTCGCTGATGTACAACATCGACGCGGCGGTGAAGCAGGTGCACCGCCTGCGGGAGCTGGGCATTCGCGTGGCGCTGGACGATTTCGGCGCTGGCGACTGCTCGCTGCGCATGCTGCGTGACCTGCCTATCGACACGCTCAAGCTCGACCGCCACCTGGTCGCGCGGTTGCCGGACTCGGCGGTGGATATCGCCTTGGTGCGCAGTGTTATCGATCTGTGCGCGGCCTATGACATCACGGTAATCGCCGAGGGCGTCGAGACCCGGGCCCAGGCCGAATGGCTCAAGGGCGCCGGTTGCGCCTACGTGCAGGGGTTCCTGGTGGCCCGGCCGCTCACCGCCGACGCCGCTGGCGATTTCCCAGCGTTTTTCCCATGGGCGTCGTGATTGGCTAAACTCGCGTCTTCTTGTCCCGAACGCCTGCCATGACCGCCCTACGTTACCTGCAAGCCTACCCGCCGCACCTGCAGGAACAGGTGCGCCAGATGATCGCCAGTGATCGTCTGGGCGACTACCTGCGCCAGCGCTATCCCGAACGTCATGACGTGCAGAGCGACAAGGCCCTGTACGGCTATGCCCAGGAGATCAAGCAGCAGTACCTGCGCAGCGCGCCGCCGCTGGACAAGGTCCTGTTCGACAACCGCCTGGACCTCACCCACCGTGCATTGGGCCTGAACACGGCGGTATCGCGGGTGCAGGGCGGCAAGCTCAAGGCGAAGAAGGAGATCCGCGTCGCCTCGTTGTTCCGCGAGGCAGCGCCGCAGTTCCTGCGCATGATCGTGGTGCATGAGCTGGCGCACCTGAGGGAGCGCGATCACAACAAGGCGTTCTACCAGCTCTGTCAGCACATGGAGCCGGACTACCATCAACTTGAATTCGACCTGCGCGTCTACCTGACCTATCGGGAACTGCCGGGCAACACCTGAGGGACAAGCACCCCATGACCACGGAAGTGAGCAAGACCCGCAGCAGCTTCTACCGCCGCCTTTACGTGGCCTGGCTGATCGACAGCCAGACCGCCACCAGTGTGCCGGCGTTGATGGAGGCCACCGGCATGCCCCGGCGTACCGCCCAGGACACCATCGCCGCCCTGGCCGACCTGGACATCGTCTGCGAGTTCGAGCAGCAGCTCGGTGCGCGCAACCATGCCGGGCACTACCGTATCCGTGACTGGGGGGCGATCGACAAGCAGTGGATCATCCAGCACCTGCGCCAGATTCGCGATGTGCTGGGGTATCCCTGAGCTTCACCCCTCTCTCTACGCCACACCTTTCTTTCAGGATGTTCCGTATGTCTTCCAAGGCCATCGACGCTCGTTTCAGCAATTACGCCGCCATGGCCGATGGTGTCGCGACCCTGTTGTTCCCCCATGCCGAAGTGGTGGTCCACGATCTACGCAACCAGACGGTCGTGCATATCGCCAACAATATTTCCAGGCGGCAGTTGGGCGACGACTCTGCGCTGGAGGACCTGCTGGGCGAGCTCGGCGCCACGACGCCGCTGGGGCCCTACGAGAAACTCAACTGGAACGGTCAGAAAGTGCGTTCGATCAGCAGTGTCATGGTCGATGAGGCCGGGGCACCCGAGGCGCTGCTGTGCATCAACTTCAACATCTCGGTGCTGGAGCAGGCCAAGCAGGCACTTGACCTGTTCTTCCAGGCCAGCCGCTTGCTGCCCCAGCCAGATGTGCTGTTCCGTGATGACTGGCAGGAGCGCATCAACACCTTCCTGCATGCCTGGCTCAGGCAGCATGGCTTGAGCCTCGACGGGCTCAGTCGGGAGCAGAAACGCGAGTTGGTCGAGGCCCTGCACGGGGAAGGCGCCTTCCGCGGCGGCAGTACGTACGACTACGTGGCCAATATCCTCGGCATGGGCAGGGCTACGGTCTACAAGTATGTGAAGCTCGCGCGGGAGGCATAGTTTCCAGGCTTGTACTTGGTGGAAAAATATTCTACGGTGGATTTTTATTCCATTTAGCGCCGGCGCCTGCCTGTCGCTTCCCGAGGAGATTCCGCCCCATGCCTATCGACGATCTGGCGCTCGCGCAGTTGTACCAATCCATTCTCCAGGCTCATCAGGCCCTGCGCCCGTTGGTACCGGTGACCCCGCTGGCGCGCAGCCTGGCGCTCTCGGCCATGACTGGCTGCGACGTCCATCTCAAGTGCGAACACCTCCAGCTGACCGGATCGTTCAAGTTCCGCGGTGCCAGCAACAAGCTGCGCCTGCTGGGCGAGGCGCAACGGAGCAGGGGGGTTATCGCTGCTTCCTCGGGCAATCATGGGCAAGGGCTTGCCCTGGCCGGTCAGCTGCTGGACGTGCCGGTGACAGTGTATATCAGCGCTGAGGCCTCGCCTGCCAAGATCGAGGCGATGCGTCTGCTGAGGGCGCAGGTGCAGGTTCTGGAGGTCGATTCGCTGGGGGCGGAGCAACTGGCCCGCGAGGAGGCGTTGCGCCAACACAAGCCGTTCGTCTCGCCCTACAACGACCTGGAGGTCATCGCCGGGCAGGGGACCATCGGCATGGAACTGTTCGAGCAGGCGCCGGACCTGGATGCGGTGTTCGTCGCCGTGGGCGGCGGCGGGATGGTGTCCGGGATCGCCACCGCACTGTACAAGCTGGCGCCATCGGTGGAAATCATCGGCTGCTGGCCGGTCAATGCGCCGACCTTGCAACGCTCCATCGAACAAGGCCAGGTCATAGAGATGGACGAGTTACCCACCCTGTCCGACGGCACTGCCGGCGGCGTGGAGGCGGACACGGTCACCTTGCCCCTCTGCCAGCGCCTGCTGACGCGAACCGTGCTGGTCAGCGAGGAAGAGATCAGGCAAGCCATGCGCGACGCTGCCGCCTGCGAGCACTGGATCATCGAAGGCGCCGCCGCCGTCGCTCTGGCCGGCATGAAGCAGCTGGCCGGGCAATACCAGGGCAAGAAAGTGGCGGTGGTGTTGTGTGGGCGCAACATCCAGCTGGAGAAATACCTGGAGGCCCTCGCATGAAGATCCACGACCTGCAGGCGATCAAGGCCTGCCTCGACCTCGACGCGATCGAGCGGCGGCTGGTGGACGGTTTCAGGGCCTACAGTGCGGGTCAGGTGCAGGCTCCGCCGGTGCAGAACTTCCAGTTCCGCCAGGCCAATGGCGATTGCTGCATCAAGTCGGCTTATCTCGAAGGCGGCGAAACCTTCGTGGTTAAGGTCTCCAGTGGTTTCTACGACAATCCGGGCAAGGGCCTGCCCAGCAATGACGGCTTGATGCTGGTGTTGTCGGCCCGTACCGGTGAACCGCTGGCCTGGCTGGCCGACCAGGGATGGCTGACTGCCGTGCGCACCGCCCTGGCCGGGCGCATTGTCGCCCGCCTGCTGGCGCCTCGCGAGGTGGAGGCCATCGGCGTGCTTGGCACCGGACTGCAGGCCCGTCTGCAACTTGAATGCCTGATGGCGTTGACGGGCTGTCGCCAGGTGGTTGTCTGGGGGCGCAGTGAGCAAGGCTTGTCGGTCTACCGTGAGCATGCCCGGGCGTTGGGCTTCAGCGTGCAGACGGTCCAGCAGCCGCAGGCTGTCGCGCAGGCGGCCAACCTGATCGTCACCACCACGCCGTCGCGTGAGCCGTTGCTCAGGCGCGAGTGGGTTCGTCCCGGAACCCATATCACGGCGGTCGGCGCGGACTGCGTCGGCAAGCAGGAGCTGGATGCGGCGCTGGTCGCCTCGATGTCGCGAATCATCGTCGACTCGCAGGCCCAGTGCGGAGCCTATGGCGAGGTTTCCCACGCGCTCAAGGCAGGGTCGCTCGAACCTTCTCGCTTGCTGGAACTGGGCGCGGTGCTGGCTGGTCAGGAAGCGGGGCGTCAGGATCAGCACGAGGTCACCCTCGCCGACCTGACCGGTGTCGCGGTTCAGGATGCGCAGATTGCCCAGTGGGTCTTCGAACGCCTGCGCGGCTGAACGATGAAATTGTCCACAGACCGGCCAAAATAGAGGCAATTTGACAGTATTGTCGCGTGCCACAACGATCAGCCTTGTGTAGGCTGCCAGGGCAGTAGTAGTTAAGATCGCCGTTTCCGCGTGGGTTACCAATTGCGAAAGGACTTGAGCATGCGGCCACTGCTTTGCGTTCTTGGTTTACTCGGGCTGTTGTGTGCGGGGCCTGCCCTGGCCCATGGCAAGCTGCGGCTGGTGGCCGACAGCTGGCCGCCCTTTACCGACACCAGCATGCCCGGTGGCGGCCTGGCCACCAGTATCGTCACCACGGCGCTGACCCGTGCCGGCTACGCCACCGAGTTCGAGGAGGTGCCCTGGGCCAGGGCGCTGATGGGCGTGGGCGAGGGACGCTACGATGTGCTGATCAATGCCTGGTACAACCAGGAGCGCACCCTGATCGGCCAGTTCTCCGCGACCTACCTGGTCAACCGTATCCGCCTGCTCAAGCGTGAAGGCGAGGCTTTTGCCTATGCCCGCCAGGCTGACCTGTACCCTTACACCATCGCCGTGGTGCGCGACTACGCCTATTCCCCCGAATTCGACAGCGACGAACGCCTGAACAAGGTGCTGGTGCGCAACTTTTCATCGGCGGTGCGCATGCTGGCGGCCGGGCGGGTGAACCTGGCGGTGGAGGATGAATACGTGGCGCGCTACAACCTGCAGCGCGAGCCGCAGCCGGTGCGCGAGGGCGTGGCCTTCGTCGACCCGCCGCTGGGCGAGAACAGCCTGCACATCCTGGTAAGCCTCAAGCACCCGGAGCACAAGAAGATCGTGGCGCGTTTCGAAAAGGCCATCGCCACCATGAAGGCCGACGGCAGTTACGCCCGCCTGATGCGCCAGCATGGTTTCTGAGCCCGCTATTGGTGTGGGAGCGGGCAATCAGGCGGGTTGACCTTCCTTGATCAGATGCCCGGCCAAGGTCCGCAACGGCCCCAACTGCCGGCAGATCAGCGCCAATTGCGTCTGCACCAGGCGCTGATGCTCGTCCAGCTCCTCGGGCATCTGCTCCAGCGCGTTGGCCAGCGCCTCCTCGGCGTCGCTGTGGATCGCCACCGGCAAGCGTGCCGCCAGGCCATTGGCGATCTCGTCCAGGCTGCTGGCCAGGCTCCGCCCGGCACCATCGATCAACTGCTCGTGGACTTCGGCCGGCAGCGCAGTGTCGCGGTGCGCGCCCAGCCCCGAGAGGTAGCTCAGCAAGGTATGTGACAACACCAGGAAGCGGAAGCCGACGTCGGCCTCCTTGCGGAAATGTCCTGGTTCCATGAGCATGTTGGCCAGGGTGGTCGACAGCGCCGCGTCGGCATTGTGCGCATTGCGCCGGGCCAGGCGGTAGGCCAGGTCGTCACGCTTGCCATGGGCGTATTGCTGCATGATCTGGCGCAGGTATTCGCTGGCGCAGGCGAGGGTGTTGGCCAGCACCTTGTTCAAGCGCCGTCCCTGCCAGTCGGGCAGGAACAGGAACACCGCGAGGATGGCGATCAGGCTGCCGACCAGGGTATCGAACAGGCGTGGCAGGAACAGCCCGTAGCCATCGCCGATCTGGTTGAAGCAGAACAGCACCATCAGGGTGATCGCCGCCGTGGCCAGGGTGTAGCGGGTGGTGCGGTTGACGAAGAACACCACCCCTGCGACCACCGCGAACAGCGATTGGACGATCGGGTTGGGGAACAGGTCGAACAGCGCCCAGCCCACGGTCAGGCCGATGGCGGTGCCGATGATCCGTTGCACCAGTTTGCGCCGGGTCGCGCCATAGTTGGGCTGGCAGACGAACAACGTGGTGAGGATGATCCAATAGCCCTGGGTCGGGTGGATCAGGTGAACCATGCCATAGCCCACCGACAACGCCAGCGACAGGCGCAGGGCGTGGCGGAACAGCAACGAGGTGGGTGTCAGCTGGGTGCGCAGGCGTTTCCACACATCCTTGAAGTTGCGTGGCGAGCGGTCGAGCAGGCTGCTGTCGCTGGCATCGGCCAGGCTGTCCGGGTTGCTGGCGGCGCTGAGCAGCCGGTCCAGCGTGGCCAGGTTGGCGGCCAGCGCCCGCAGCGAGCGCAGCAGGCTGCGCCAGGCCGGGTTGTTCTGGGTGCGCAGGTGCTCCAGCGAGGCATTGAGGTCTTCCAGTGCCTCGGGGTAGCCGCTGGCCAGCACGAACGGCTGGCGCAGGCGGATCGAGCGCGCCAGCTCCTGGCAGGACGAGCCCTGCTTGCGCAGCAGGCGTTGGCAGCGGAACATCACGTCGCTATGGAAGAACGCCTCGGTCAGGCCGTTGTACGGATAGTGCGAGGCGCTGACCCGCTCATGGATGTCCTGGGCCAGGAAATACAGCTTGAGGTAGCGGCTGACCTTGGAGTTGGGCTGGCTGTTGCCGACCCGGTGCAGGATGATCTCCTTGGCGGCGTTGAGCGCGGCCACTACCTTGCCATTCTGCTTGGCCAGTTCCAGGCGTGTGGCCTCGACATCAAGGGTGCGGACCGGCTCGAACAGGCTGGCCTTGAGCTTGAGGTAGCTGCCCAGCTCGTAGAACAGCCTGGCCAGGCTCTGTTGCACCGGCTGGTTGGAAAACAGCGCCTGCCACACCACCGACAGCAGTCCGTACCAGGCCGCACCCGTCACCAGCAGCAACGGCTCGTGCCAGAAATCGCTGACCTCTCCGCCGCGCTGGTCGACACCGATCATGGTGTAGACCGACAGGATCAGCGTGGCCGAGGCGATCGCCCCATAGCGTTCGCCCAGGGCCCCGAGCATGGTCAGGGAGAACGCCGCCAGGGCTAGGGCGATTGCAAAGACCCAGGGGTAGGGGAACAACAGCTCGACCGACAGCGCGGCAATGGCGAAACAGCCCAGGGTGACCAGCAGGGCACTGAGGCGGCCCTGCCAGCCATCGTCGGTCTCGGCCAGGGCGCTGGCTATGATGCCGAGGAACAGCGGGATGAGCAGGCTCATCTCGTTCTGGTACCAGCACCAGGCCATGCTGCCGGTGAGGGCGATGGTCACGCGGATGGCATAGCTGAACTTGTCTTGGCCCCACAGGCGACGCAATGAATGGCGGAACGAGCTCGATGACATGATGGCCTGCTGGGCAGTATTCGAAAAAGAATCTCTGGGGCCTCATCGCAGGGCAAGCCCGCCCCCACCGTTCTGACGTGAGAGCGGGCTTGCTTCGCGATGGTTTCGCACCCTTCACAGCACAAACCAGCAAGAAGCGTTCCGTGCTGCTGAATGGATTCTACTCTACACGAACTGCGCCGCCGCGTTGGCCGAGGCCCAGGCCCACTGGAAGTTGAAACCGCCCAGGTGCCCGCTGACATCCAGTACTTCGCCGATGAAGTACAGCCCCGGGCTTTTCAGCGATTCCATGGTTTTCGAAGACACTTCGCGGGTATCCACGCCGCCCAAGGTCACTTCCGCGGTGCGATAGCCTTCGGTCCCCGCCGGCACTACTTGCCAGGCCGCCAATTTTTCGGCGACCTGCGCCAGCTGCGCAGGGGTGTATTGCTTCAGTGGCTTGGACTCGAACCACTGCTCGGCCAGCAAGTTAGCCAGCTTGCGAGTGAACACCTCGCCCAGCACGGTCTTCAGCTCGCTATTGGGACGCTCGGCTTGTTGGCCTTGCAGCCATTCCAAGGCGTTGCGATCCGGTAGCAGGTTGATTTCGACGGTGTCGCCGGCTTCCCAGAACGATGAGATCTGCAGGATCGCCGGCCCGCTCAGGCCACGGTGGGTAAACAGCAGGTTCTCGCGAAAGCTGGTGCCATTGCAGCTGGCGATGCAGTCCAGCGAGGTGCCGGACAGCTCGGTACACAGTGCCTTGAGCTGGGGCTCGGTGATGGTGAACGGTACCAGGCCGGCTCGGGTCGGCAGCAGTTCGTGGCCGAACTGGCGGGCGACCTGATAGCCGAAACCGCTGGCGCCGAGCGTCGGGATCGACAGGCCACCGGTGGCGATTACCAGCGACTGGCAGGCGAATGGGCCGGCGCTGGTCTGCAGGCTGTAGCCGGCCTCGGTCCTTTCGATCTTGTCGATGCTGGTGTTCATGCGCAGCTCGGCGCCGGCCTGGTCGCACTCGGCCAGGAGCATGTCGAGGATGTCGCTGGACTTGTTGTCGCAGAACAGCTGGCCGAGTTTCTTCTCGTGGTACGGCACGCCGTGCTTGCACACCAGCTCGATGAAGTCCCACTGGGTGTAGCGGGCCAATGCCGACTTGCAGAAGTGCGGGTTGTGCGAGAGGAAGTTGGCCGGCTCGGTGTACATGTTGGTGAAGTTGCAGCGCCCGCCGCCGGACATGAGGATCTTCTTGCCCGGTTTGTTGGCGTGGTCGAGCACTAGCACCCGGCGCCCACGCTGGGCGCTGAGCAGGGCGCACATCAGGCCGGCGGCGCCGGCGCCGAGGATGATCACGTCGGTGGAGTGCACGGTGTTACCT